>JANNNT010000427.1:0-7495 GCA_031398685.1 Rhodocyclaceae bacterium
CCGACGAAGCGGGCTACATGGGCGACGACATCATCGACCTGCAGATCATGGATGCCTGTGGCTTCTCGGCCACTCCGGCGGACAGTCACGACCTGGCCAAACGGTATGCCCGACTGATTTCGACCAAGGTCGGCGGCCGTGGTGCCGTGCGTGAGGTTTGCGAGTTTATCCTCGACGCCCAGGGCAAACTTGATGCCGCACTCGTGCCCTACCTGCCGGTGGCCGGGAAATGAAGCACTGGGGTAGCGCGCTCTTCCCGCTAAGCCTTCTCCTGGCATTGACAGCCCTGACGTTCTGGCTGCGCTACGCGAGCGAACTACCGGAACAAAGGCACGACGGGAAAAACCGTCATGACCCGGACTACATCGTTTCCGATGCCGTTCTGCGCAAACTGGATCCCACCGGACAGTTGAGATATACGCTCAGGGCGTCTGATATCCGCCACTATCCGGATGACGACACGACCGACATGCTCAAGCCTAATCTTGTTTATCTGTATGTCAAAAAGCCCACCGTTACCATGAGCGCGGACCAGGCACGCGCGAGCAAGGACGGCGAACGTGTCGACTTATCCGGCAACGTCCATATCAACCGCGCGGCATCCGAAAAAGATGCGGCACTGGATGCCTACATGCCCGACCTCACCGTGCTCCCTGACGATGAAAAGGCGTTCACGAAAAGCCCCGTGCTGATCACTCAGGGGAAATCCTGGGCAAAAGGCGTCGGCATGCAGGTGGATAACCTGGCACAGACCTATATCCTTGAATCCAAAGCCTTCGCCGTCCTGGAAAGCAAACAAGCCAAAAAGAAGACGCCATGATGTCAAAACTCCCTAGCTTCGCTGCCAGCACTTTGCTGATCGCCCTCTCACTGCCAGTGCACGCCGAGAACGCGGATCGGGAAAAGCCGATCAATCTTGAGGCCGATCGCATCAGCATGGATGACATCAAGAAAGTGCAGATCTTTGAAGGCAATGTCATCCTGACGCAGGGAACGCTACAGATTCGCACGAGCAAACTGGTCGTCACGCAGGATGCCGACGGCTTCCAGAGAGGCGTGGCCACGGGCGGTGCCAATGGTCTGGCGCGCTTCAAGCAAAAACGTGAAGGTCTGGACGAGTACATCGAAGGCGAAGGCGAACGTATCGATCACGATGCGCGGGCCGAAAAAACCGAATTCTTTGTTCGCGCCTGGGTGAAAAGCGGGGCAGATGAGGTCAGGGGGCATTACATTTCCTATGATGCGCTGACCGAGAAGTACCTCGTCACCAACAACGGCGGCGGCGAAACCAAGAGCGCCACCGGCGCAGCACAAGCGCGCGTGCGCGCCATCATCCAGCCCAAAGGCAAAAATGCGTCGGGCGAGAAACCGGGCGAACCGCTCATCCTCAAGCCGTCCGAGACAACCGCTCCCCGGTAGCACATTCCCCGCCCTGGCTTTCAACACACTGAAAGCTTGGTGTGTGTTCGCACCGCAGCAATTGCGGCCGTCGATCAAAACTGATCGAAACTAAAAACACCATTTAAATCAGTCAGTAAATAAAATTGTTGCGCCGCACCAAAAAAAGCTTGACACGGGCGTTTTACTGCTTATAATCAAGTCTATGGTGCAGTGCAGCAAGCAGTCATTGAACTTGCTAAACACTGCGCATACCCTCGTCAATCACCAAGGAGATCAACCATGTTTACGACCCCCGAACAATTTGCCGCCGCCAATAAAGCGTCCGTTGATGCCATGCTCAGCCTCGCCAATACCGCCCTGGCCAGCGCCGAACGGATTGCCGCATTGAACCTCAATACCGCCCGCACGCTGCTGGAAGATGGAGTGGCCAACACCAAGGCCATTCTCGGCGCCAAGAATCCGCAGGAAGCTTTGGCACTCTCAACGGCACAGGCTCAACCCACCGTTGAAAAGATCGTTAGCTATAACCGCAGCCTCTACGAAATATCGACGCAATCGAAAGAAGAAGTCTCCAAGCTGCTCGAAAGTCAATTCGCCGACTACCAGAAGCAGGTTTCAAGCCTTCTCGAGCAGGCCACCAAAAACGCCCCGCCCGGTTCCGATGCGGCGGTTGCTGCGGTCAAGTCAGCCCTCACCGCGGCCAGCTCGGCCTTCGACAACATGAAGAATGTAGTCAAACAGGCGTCTGATATCGCTGAAGCCAACATCGCTTCTGCGACCAAGGCAACAGAAACGACCAGCAAGAAAAAGTAATCGACAGATTCCTGCGCGTGAGCGCCCGGCCATCGGCCGGATAGCAAAACGAAACCCCTTCACCGGGGTTTCGTCGTTTTCAGGCCAGGCTCTCAGGGTCGCCAGCGCCAGGCGATGCCGCGCCGCTCGACCTCCTGCCGGATCGCCTCCATCGCTTGATCAACCAGCGCCACTTCGCCCTCAACACCCAGTTCCAGATGCCGCCGCACGCCGTCATTACCCACCGACGGCAGACTGAACAGACGCAGTGCCGGATAGTCGGCAACGATTTTCTCCATCAGATCGAGCAGTGCGCTTTCGTAAGCGGTTGGACCAGTGAGCAGAAAAGCCTTGTCGACCATCGGATTGCGGTTGAACAGATGAGAATAAAAGGTATCGAGCGCCCATTCGGCCATCGGATGCGCCATTTGCGGAAAACCGGGCAGAAAGTAGTGATCGCGCACGCAGAACCCAGCGATGCGGTTGAAGGGATTGGGCACGATGTCGACGCCGCGGGGGAAGGTGCCGAGCAGCAGACGCACATCGTTCACGCCATCACCGAAACGCGCACGAATCTCGCGCTCGGCGTCCGGATGCAACACCAGATCAACCCCCAGCGCCTCGGCCGCCGCCTGCCGCGTGTGATCGTCCGGTGTATTGCCGATACCACCGAAACTGAACACGACGTCACCGGTCGCGAAGGTCCGTTTCAAGGTCGCCGCGATGCGCGAGCGTTCATCGCCCAGATACTCGGCCCACGACAAGCGCAAACCGCGCGCGGCCAGCAGGCTGACAATGGTCTTGAAATGCTGATCGACGCGTTTGCCCGAAAGAATCTCGTCGCCGACGATGATTGCGCCAAAGTTCATGCCCTGCCCTCCGGTTTTTCGATGATCGAAACGATCGCGCCCTGACGCATGCGGCGCAAAGCTTCAAGACAGAAATGAACATACGCCAGCGCGGCGAGCGATGGCGCGAGCATCCCGATGAAGGGCACGTAGACCAGCAGCGCCATGATCAGGCCCAGCGCCAGCAATGGCATGGCCAATCGGCTCCGTAGCTCGCCCCACTCGTCGTCGGTGGCGTGCACGGATAGCGCATCGTAGGCAAAGGTACGGCGGTTGAGCCAGGCCATCCAGAAAAACGGCAGCACCAGCCCGAGCCCGGGTATCAGCCACAGCGGCAGCGTCACCAGCCAACCGACGATGAACAGAACAGCCGCCGACACACTGTTCCAGGTCGACGCCGTCACGCTGTCCTTGCCCATGCGCGCCAGCTCCGGGTAATCGGATAACGAAAGATAGTTGAGCAGCAAGGGCATCACGATGATCGCCGTCAATAACATGGCGATCAGGTAACTGGCGGAAAGAATCAGCAACCAGCCGCCCAGCGCGGCCAGCAGATTCGCCAGCCAGAACGCGCCCCAGGCGGCGATCCAGCTGATTGGCGGCTGTTCGACAAAGGCGGCAACCAGTCGGTCCAACACAACGACCGACAGCCCGATCATGATGACCAGCGCAAATAGGGCTGGACCGAGCATGTAGAGCCATACCCGGCCGCGGCCGAGGGTTATGAAACTGCGCCTCAACGCCAAAAAGACCTCAGTCATTTACGCACCTTTTATGCACCTTTCACGCCCCTTTACATTCCATCCCACATTTTCTGTAGTCGCTTGGTCGAAACCGGTGCCGGCGTGCGCAATTCCTGCGCGAAAAGCTGCACGCGCAATTCTTCGAGCATCCAGCGGAACTGCTCGACCTGCGGATCGCTCACCCCTTGCTTGGCCATCACGATGGCACGCCGCTCGTAGGTCGTCCATAACGGCGCGTATTCGGCCAGCAGGCGGACATCACGCGCCGCGCCTTCAGTACCGCCCGCCTTCAGTTTATCGAGGCGTAGCGAAATCGCCTTGAGATAGCGCGGATAGTGCTGCAAACGTTCAAACGGCGTCTCGGCGATGAAGCGTTTGCCGATCAGACGTCCAAGCTGTTTTTCGACATCCTGCACGGCCGCCGGGTAAATCTTGAACGCTGGCAGTTTCTTTTGCAACACCTGCCAGTCGGCCAGGATCTGCGCGACAAGGCGGCAGATTTCCTGCGCCAGCAAACCGAGGCGTGATTTGGCTTCGGCACAGCGCAGCTTGAAGCTCGCCGCATCGGTCGGCCAGGGCTCGACCAGACAGGCCCGCGCAAAGGTCAGGTCGATCAGTTGCCGGCGCAGATCGTCGAGCGAACCGAGCGGCATGAAGGCCATGCCCATCTGCGCCAGCCCCGGCAGGTTCTTCTCGAAATACTTGAGCTGATCGCGGAACTGCAGCATGTACAGGCGCAAGAGTCCCGAGGCATGCGCTTCGCGCGATTCCTCGATGGAATCAAAGACACAGAGCGACACGCTTTCGCCGTCATCCGACAAACCCGGATAGCCGAGCACCATCTGCCCGCCACCGACGTCAACTTCCATCAGTTCGGGCAGCTCGCCAAAAATCCAGTCGGTCATTCCCGAATACTCGGACGGCGTTTCGTGCAGTTCGGAAAACTCCTGCTTGGCCTTGCCGCCCCATTCGCCGCGTAGTTCGGTCAGGCTACGGCTCAGGCCAAGTTGCCGGTCGTGCTCGTCGACCAGGTGGAAATTGAAGCTGAAATGCGCGGGCAGGGCATCCGGGCGGAACGCGTCCGGAGTGATCTCCCAGCCGCGCGCATTGAGCCCGCGCGATTGCAGGATGAAATGGATCAACGCCGGCACCAGCGCCTTGTCGGAGGGTTGCACCTTTTCGACGAACTCGGCGGCGAAGTCTGGCACCGGCACCAGTTTCGAGCGTATTTTCTGCGGCAGCGTCTTGACGAGCTGGATGACCTTTTCCTTGAGCAAGCCCGGCACCAGCCACTCGCAACGCGCGGCCGGAATCTGGTTGAGCTGCGCCAGCGGAACGGTCAGTGTCACGCCGTCCCTCGGTGAACCGGGCTCGAAATAATAGGTGAGCGCAAACTCGACACCGCCGAGCTTGACCTGGTGCGGAAAAGCTTCGGTGGTCACGCCGGCGGCTTCATGGCGCATCAGGTCTTCGCGCTTGAGGTAGAGCAGCTTTGGATTTTCGCGCTCGGCTTCGCGACGCCATTTGTCGAACTCGGTGCCGTTGCTCAGGCCCGCAGGAACGATCTGATCGTAGAACGCGAAAATCAGCTCGTCATCGACCAGCACGTCAGGCCGCCGCGACTTGTGTTCGAGCGTTTCGATGTCGAGCATCAGCTGGTGGTTGTGCGTGAAAAACGTCCAGCGCCGCGCATATTCCTCGCTGATCTCGCCACCGACCAGTCCCTGGCGGATGAAGATCTCGCGCGCTTCCTGCGGGTTCATCGGCCCGAAATTCACCCGCTTTTTCGGATTGACGACAATGCCGTAGAGCGTCGATCGCTCGAAGGCGACGGCCTGCATCGCCTTCTTTTCCCAGTGCGGATCAAACCAGCTGCGCTTGATCAGGTGCGCGCCGACGATCTCCAGCCACTCCGGTTCGATGCGCGCCACGCAACGCGCAAAGAGCCGTGTCGTCTCGGCGATTTCACCCGCCGCAATCCATTTTCCGGCCTTCTTGTTGAGCGCCGATCCCGGATGGATCAGAAACTTCATGCCGCGTGCGCCAAGATAATGGCCGGAGTCTTCCGATTTGCAGCCGATATTGCCGAGCAGGCCGGCAAGCAAGGCACGATGGATCGCGTCGTAGGTCGCCGGGATCTGGTTTTCCTTCCACTCATGCTCAGCGGCCAGCCCGTGCAACTGGCTGTGGATGTCACGCCACTCGCGCATGCGCAGCGCCGAGAGGAAGTTTTCGTGGCAGGCCTGCACCAGCTTGCGCTGCGATTTCTTGTGCTCGACCTCGGCCTCGTACCAGTTCCACAACTTGAGCCAGGAGAGGAACTCCGATTTTTCGTCGGCGAATTTCTGGTGCGCGGCGTCGGCCGTACCCTGCCGCTCCTGCGGGCGTTCGCGCGGGTCCTGCACGGTCAGCGCGGCGGCGATCACCAGCATTTCCTTCAGGCAACCCTCTTCGCGCGCGGCGACGATCATGCGCGCCACGCGTGGATCGAGGGGCATTTTCGCCAGCTCCTGCCCGATCTGCGTGAGCGCATGGTCTTCGGTCACCGCGCCGAGTTCGAGCAGGAGCTGGTAACCGTCGCTGATCGCTTTCGGCGGCGGCGCTTCAATGAACGGGAAGTCTTCAACGTCGCCGATGCGCAAGGCCTTCATGCGCAGAATCACGCCGGCCAGCGACGAACGCAGGATTTCGGGATCGGCATACGGCGGGCGCAGGCTGAATTCCTGCTCGTCGTAGAGGCGAATGCACACCCCGGCCGCCACCCGCCCGCAGCGTCCGGAACGCTGGTTGGCCGAGGCCTGGGCGATTTTCTCGACCTGCAACTGCTCGACCTTGTTGCGGTAGGAATAACGTTTGACCCGCGCCAGCCCCGAATCGACGACGTAGCGGATTCCCGGCACGGTGAGCGACGTTTCGGCGACGTTGGTCGCCAGCACGATGCGCCGTCCGTTGTGTGACTTGAAGATACGCGACTGTTCTTCGGCCGAGAGGCGGGCAAACAGCGGAAGAATTTCCGGATGCGCCCCGCCACGGCCAAAGGCGTGCTTGCGCAAGGCTTCTGCCGCCTCGCGGATTTCGCGCTCGCCGGGCAGGAAGACGAGGACATCGCCGCCGCTGCCTCCTCCTTCGCGGTTCAGCTCGTCGCAGGCATCGACAATGGCGTCGTACAGATCGCGCTCATCCTCCTTCTCGGCTTCCTCCGTCTGTACCGGGCGGTAACGCACCTCGACCGGGAACATGCGGCCCGAAACCTCGATTACCGGGGCCACATTTCCGTTGAGCGTGAAGTGCTTCGAGAAGCGTTCGGCATCGATCGTCGCCGAGGTGATGATCAACTTGAGATCAAGGCGCTTGGGTAACAGCTGCTTGAGGTAGCCGAGCAGGAAGTCGATATTCAGGCTGCGCTCGTGCGCCTCGTCGAGGATCAGCGTGTCGTACTGACCGAGCCACGGATCGCCCTGCGTTTCGGCGAGCAGGATGCCATCGGTCATCAGCTTGATGTACGAATTCGGCGTAGTCCGGTCGCTGAAGCGGATCTTGTAGCCAACATGGCTGCCCAGTTCGCTGTTCAACTCCTGCGCGATGCGCGCGGCGGTCGCACGCGCGGCGATGCGGCGCGGCTGCGTATGGCCGATCAACCCGGTGCAGCCACGCCCCAGTTCGAGGCAGATCTTGGGAATCTGCGTCGTCTTGCCGGAACCGGTTTCGCCG
>JANNNT010000430.1:0-26804 GCA_031398685.1 Rhodocyclaceae bacterium
TGGCAGGGCGAGACCAAGCAATATCAAAGCAGCAACGATATCGAACAGGCGCTTGACGAGCGTACGTCCCCACCCTTGCCTGAATCCTTCGCCAAATATCAGCCATCCCGCGCGCAATGAATCCAGTCGAATCTGGCCCAAAGCTCGTTCAAAATAACTGGCCAGATCAAGAACCCTTACACCAGACAGCTTGCAATCAAGAAGTTCGCGCAAGGGCAGAATGCCGCCACGCCTCTCATGGACAGCGATTATGATTTCGTCAACATTCAGGTTGTACGCCGTATCGGATAGCGACTGGGACCGAGGCAGTAAAAGCTGACCCGCAACGCAGATTTCAGCGTCGGTCGGTCCTGGATAATAGCCAACGATCTGAATATCGGGGTCTGACTTCTTGAGCACCTTGCCAACGGATTTGGCCTCGGGACCCGCCCCAAAGATCATCACACGATGCTGCATCATTGACCCGGTTCGAGCGTGCATGGTGTAAACACGATGAACCAGCGTTCCGAACAAAGCCGCCAAGCCTGAAAGAAGCAAGAGTTTCTGATCGGCATTCGTAATCGAAAGTAGGAAAAAGACACTGTAAGCAAGCGGTACAGCCAAATATAAGGAGAGAACGGCACGAGCTCGTGTTTGCGCAATGGTTCGGCTATGCGCTCGGTGGTAAAGCCCAAGCCAACCGTTAAAAACTACCATCACCAGTGCAAAAATGACAGAGTAGATAACGACAAGTTCAAGATTCTCCTGCCCGCCAACGCCCCACAGAATTACCGCCAATAGAACACAGGCGACCGGGATGGTGAGATCAAGAACAATCTGGAAAATGGTCTTCCAATGAATCCAGTGGCTGAATACTTTAATCATGATTTGCCCCCAGAAAACGTCTATTGCACTTGAACGCAGTTCCTACTGAAATTAATAACCGGATTCTCGTTTTCAAAATGCAGAGCCCAGTCAGAGTATCTCGCTGACAAGGCTAGCATCGCGGTAGACTTCGATACCGTGACAAAATGCACAGCAAGGAACAATTATTTTTCAGTCGAGCACAATATGTGCGAGCCGAATAATCAAGAGTCAACTTTAACTACGCCTATTTATCTATATGTATATATAGCGATCTATACATTTGACAGTCCGGCGCACCTCAAAATAAGCGTTACTTTTATGCTTGGATGATCAAGAAATTTTGTTGATTTTCCTGTCGATTCCGATGAACGCCGGGAGCAGGAATTTACCGCCACCAGCGATAGAACATCTAGACATCATTAATGGCCATGGCTCGCTCGATCGCGCTGGTGTATGAAGCCGAAGCCACAGTTCAAACGGCCAGTTTGCCCTGCACAAAATCCACCAGCGTAGCCACCGAAGCAAAAGCAGCCCCGTCGATTTCATCGTCATCAACCATAAAACCAAAACGTTCTTCCATCGTAGTGATCAAGGCCACGACAGCCATTGAATCCAGCTCGGGAATTGCGCCAAGCAGGGGCGTGTCAAGCGTAAAACTTGCCGCCCGACCCTTGAGGCTCAGAACCTCATCCAGAATCGACAACACCTCGTTTTTGATATCCATGAAACCTCCTTGTTAGTTGCTAAAACAATCGCGCCACAGTCGAACAACATAGACTGTAGAAACCTGAATTTCGTAGCGCATCGCATAGCATGCGAAGTGAATTCGGCGAACTTCTCGGGACTGGGACTGCTCAAACCTTACATCGATAGGCGAATCAACCCAAAGGCCGGTCCGCGCCGTGGCATGCGATTGTACAGTGCGCGCCGCCACGGGTCTGTTAGCCAGAGGTGGAAACGCATAGAGCCGTGCCGGATAAGATAGCACTGGTCCGTTTCAGTTCCATCACCGTGGCACGGGCAACGGGGCATTGATACTCAGGTTATCGGCCAATGCCGCACGTGCAGAACCGCTACACCGTGTTTTGTTGAATGGATCAAGTACTTCACACCTCAGACTGAGGCCATGCTCATGACTGAACCTAGCCTCAATCAGAGGTCGCTTTTATCGTAATCACAAAGCCAACCAGAATAATTTCACAGTGACTAGAAGCACTATTCGCTAAAATTGGCCACTAAGTTTAAATATGTGAGGCGTGAAAAATGACCGATACCTATCTGCTCCCTGATCTGATCGCCCTTTCCGCCGGGCGCTCCCCGAGTGCTGTTGCCCTTACCTACGGCAAGCAGTCGATGACCTACGCCGACGTGCAGCATTCGATTGAAGGATTTGTCGGCGGAATACTCGGCCTTGGCCTCCAGCGCGGCGAACGGATTGCCATCTACCTCGAAAAACGCTTCGAGACGGTCATCGCCAGTTTTGGCGCGACGGCGACCGGTTGCGTATTTGTTCCACTCAACCCGCTGCTCAAGCCCGATCAGGTGGCCTACATCATGCGGGACTGCAATGTGCGGGTGCTGATCACCTCGAATGAGCGCCTCCCTTTGCTGGCACCGGTGCTTGAGACCTGTAGCGACTTGCGCCATGTCGTCCTGACCAATGCCGAACAGATGCCCGCAGCAACCGGATCGGTCGCACAGTTGCGCTGGGATGACCTGCTGAATTCACCCGCACAGAACGGCCACCGGGTCATCGACACCGACATGGCGGCCATCCTCTACACGTCGGGTAGCACCGGAAAACCCAAGGGTGTCGTTCTTTCACACCGCAACATGGTTGCCGGCGCCAAGAGCGTGGCCAGCTACCTTGAAAACACCGCCGACGACACCCTGCTCGCCGCCCTGCCCCTTTCCTTCGATGCCGGCTTCAGCCAACTTACCACGGCTTTCCATGTCGGAGCCCGGGTCGTGCTGCTCAACTATCTGATGCCGCGTGACGTACTCAAGTCACTTGAGCGTGAGCGGGTTACCGGCCTCACCGCCGTACCACCGCTCTACATCCAGCTCGCGCAACTTGAGTGGCCTGCAGGCGTCACGGAACACCTTCGTTACTTCGCCAATACCGGCGGTCGCATGCCGCGCGAGACCCTCACCGCCTTGCGCGCACGCATGCCAAAAACCAAACCCTATCTGATGTACGGCCTGACCGAAGCCTTCCGCTCAACCTATCTGCCGCCGAGTGAAGTAGACCGACGCCCGGATTCGATCGGCAAGGCCATTCCGAATGCCGAAATCCTCGTACTGCGCGAAGACGGATCGCCCTGTGCGCCTGATGAGCCGGGCGAACTGGTACATCGCGGCGCCCTCGTCGGCATGGGCTACTGGAACGATCACGAAAAAACAGCCGAACGCTACAAACCATTGCCCGCCAACACCCCGGGGCGTGAGCCGGGGCTGGTCATACCGGAACTGGCGGTCTTCTCGGGCGACACCGTACGCAAGGACGACGAAGGCTTCCTCTATTTCATCGGCCGCCGTGACGAGATGATGAAAACCTCGGGGTATCGGGTCAGCCCAACCGAGGTCGAAGAAGTTCTCTACGCCACCAGGCTGGTTGGCGAATGCGTCGCTTTCGGCGTTGAACACGATACGCTCGGACAGGCGATTCAGGTGATTGCCACGCCACCGCAAGACGGAAGTCTCGACACCGCGGCCCTGCTCACCGAATGTCGAAAGCTGATGCCGGCCTACATGGTTCCCGCCAACATCGATGTTCGCGAAGGCCCGCTGCCGCGTAACCCGAACGGCAAGATTGACCGGAAAACGCTTTCAACCGAATGGATCGACAGGCAGAACGCGTGCTGAACACTCGTACCAAGGACTAACCTGTGCAAATAACCGAACGCCAGCTTCCGATCCATGCGCCGATGACCCAGTTCCCTGTGAGTAACGGGGAACTTCTCGTCGGCGGCATCCCGCTCTCCCGACTCGCCGTGCGCGCAGGACAAACGCCTTTTTACGCCTACGACCGACAATTGCTCAGCCAACGCGTCGCGCAACTGCGCGCCACGCTACCGTCCTCGATCAAGCTGCACTATGCGATGAAGGCCAATCCAATGCCGGCCTTGGTGTGCCACATGGCTGGTCTGGTCGATGGAATCGACGTCGCCTCGGGAGGCGAACTGAAAGTCGCCCTCGACAGCGGCGCCAATCCGCGCGATATTAGCTTTGCCGGCCCCGGTAAAAGTCGTGAAGACTTAAGACGTTCGGTAGCGGCCGGCATCCTGATCAATATCGAATCCTTCCGTGAAGTTGCTGAACTCGCCAAGATTCATCACGAGACAGGTGACCAGGCACGCGTCGCCGTCCGCGTCAATCCGGATTTTGAACTCAAAAGCTCCGGCATGAAAATGGGGGGCGGCCCCAAGCCGTTCGGCGTGGACGCTGAGCAAGTCCCCGAACTGCTGGCCGAAATCAGCCAATCCGGTCTTGTGTGCGAAGGCTTCCACCTTTTTGCCGGCGCACAAAACCTCAAACCCGAAGCCATTGTCGAGGCCCAGTGCAAAAGCTACGAACTGAGTCTTCGTCTCGCAAAATCGGCTCCCTCCCCGGTGCGCTTCCTTAATCTCGGCGGCGGTTTTGGCATCCCCTATTTCCCCGGCGAACAACGTCTTGATTTAGACCCCATTGCGGCCAATCTGTCCACCCTCGCCAAACGCGCACGCAGTGAGCTGCCCGGCGCTGAACTGGTGATCGAACTCGGGCGCTATTTGGTCGGTGAAGCCGGTATCTATGTTTCACGCATTGTCGACCGCAAGATATCGCGCGGACAAACCTTTCTCGTCACGGATGGTGGTCTGCATCACCACCTCTCGGCCTCAGGCAACTTCGGTCAGGTGATCCGCAAAAACTACCCGGTCACCATCGGCAACAAAATGGCTTCCGAAAAACGCGAATCCGTTTCCGTCGTTGGTCCACTGTGCACACCGCTCGATCTGCTGGCCGACCGAATGGAGCTTGCTGAAGCGCAACCGGGCGACCTCGTGGTGATCTATCAGTCCGGTGCCTACGGATTTTCGGCCAGTCCGCAAGCATTTCTCGGTCATCCTGCTTGCATCGAAGTACTTGTATGAGTCTGTGCTGTAGCCAAGTTCCGCATCTGCCGACTTTCGACCCATCGTTTGAATACTGAATGCCGGCATTTGGACCGACTTATTTACTCCAGACCGGGCAGCCGAAATCGAACGTGAGCAGCACGATCACCCCGACCAGGGCGCACGGGGACAATGCCGCGAATTCTGTTAACGTTTGGTGAAGACTTCACCCATGAGAGACCAAATCGAAAGATGTTGAGCCGCTCCATAAATCTGCTGGTGGCACTCGCTGCCTTCACCGTCGGCAGCTTCCTGGCATTGAACTATCCCAGCGGGCCGTTGATGCCGATGCTTGGCTTCTTCCTCTACGCACTGCTGGTGTTTTATCAGCCGAGCCTCTTTCTGATTACTGTCCCTGCACTTTTGCCGGTCATTGGGTTTGCACCCTGGACAGGCTGGATCACCTTTGAGGAACTTGATGTGCTGGTCCTTGCTACTGCGACCGGCGGATATGCCCGATATGCGGTTGATGGAACGCAACGTTCCAACCAGCGCACATCTTTGTTGCTGATCGTACTGGCCGGCCTGATGTCGATATCGATTCTGATATCGATGGTCCGTGGTTTCGCTGACGCCGGCGGTTTCGTTTTTGGCTGGTTTCAAGGCTACGACGGACCAATGAACAGCATGCGAATTGGCAAAAGCTTCTTTCTGGCTTTGTTACTCATTCCGTTGATGGCACGGCTTCAAAAAGCTCACGACAGCAACATCAGCCGCAAATTGGGCATGGGCATCGCCATTGGCCTCGGCGCCGCTTCACTTGCTGCCCTGTGGGAACGCCTGGCGTTCACCGACCTGCTCAATTTTTCAAGTGATTACCGGTCGACCGCGCTGTTCTGGGAGATGCATGTCGGTGGCGCTGCACTGGATGGATGGTTGCTGCTTACTATCCCGTTCGCCATCTGGGCGCTGCGAAATTCTCGCAGCGCCTTGCAATTCGCGATTTCACTCGGCTTGGTCGGGCTTGCCGCATATGCGTCTCTGACCACGTTTTCCCGCGGTGTCTATCTGGCACTGATGGTGTCCCTGCCTTTGCTCGCCTGGCTGACACGCAGTCAGGCTAAACCCGCTGATCATGATCAGGAAGCACCGGCCTGGGGTTTCTACCGCTGGATGGCTGCACTGGTTTTGCTGGGCACAATGGCCAGCCTTGTCTTCCCGGCGGGAGGGTATCGCGGGTTATTGGCACTGCTGGGGCTGGTCGCCGTTTCGTTATCAATGCCTTTGGTACTTCGGGGAATGTCACCTGGGCAACTGTTGGCGGGCAATTTATCAGGGCTGTTTTGCGGAACCCTTCTTGTTGTCGCAGCGAATTTCGTTCCAAAGGGCCCGTACCTTCTTTACGCACTCCTGCTGTCCATGACGTTTGCAGCGCTGTATTGGCCAAGAATACTGGAAGCCAAAGCCAGGGCAACATTTGGCACAGTCAGTTTTGTCTGCCTACTGCTCAGTGCGGCAAATGTTGCTGATTTTTGGGGGGGCGCCGATGCGTTGTTCGCCATGAGCAGCGCCCTATCCATGCTCTTTCTGGTTGCTATCTGGAGCGCTTTTTCCAGACGCCCCCTGTGGCCGAATAGTCTTCGCTGGCAAGGCAGCCTGATAACAACAGCCGTGGCAGTCTGTGGAGTGATTGCCGTATTTTCCGGCGGTGCCTACATGGGCGAACGGTTTACCACATCCAGCCAGGACCTTGATGGGCGCCTGTCGCACTGGAGACAAACGATCGCCATGTTGCAGTCGCCGTCGGACATCGCGTTTGGCAAAGGTTTGGGACGGTTTCCAGCAAATTACTTTTTTGCTATCCCGACCGGAGCCTTTCCGGGAACGTATCAAATCAAGGAAGAAAATGGCAATTCATCGCTTTCCCTTGTCGCTCCACGACACTCAATCAGCTTCGGGGACGCCTTGCGTGTATCTCAGCGATTGGGTTTTGATGCGCGGGGTCCGTTTGTGGTTGCCCTCAAGGTCAAAGCCAAGACTGATGTGACAGTTCATGTCGAAGTCTGCGAGAAACACCTGCTCTATGTAGGAGCGTGTGCAATAAAACACATAAAAATCAAGGCGGCAAATGGGGAATGGCAACCCGCACGCGTTCGACTGGATGGCCCATCCTTGAGCGGTGGGCCCTGGTATGCCCCACCGCTCAAGATGTTTTCCTTGGCGATTCTGAATCGGAGCGGCGCCGCGGAAATCGACGATGTGGAGCTGGCCTCGACCAGTGGCCCTAATATGTTGGCAAACGGCGGTTTCACTAACGAGATGCAGCACTGGTTCTTTACCAGCGACCGCGACCACATGCCTTGGCACGCCAAGAATGTGCTCATCAACCTGTTGTTCGACCAGGGGATGGCCGGGGTGGTGCTCTTCTTGCTGCTTACCGTATGTGCGCTGTGGCGCCTGAACTTGGGGAGAGCAAAGCATGATGAGTTATCCCCGTACTTGACGGCCGCGATCACTGGATTTCTGATTGTGGGCATGTTCGATAGCCTGACCGATGTGCCGAGACTGGCTTTTTTCTACTACCTGCTGATCTTGTACGCATTATCCTTCAGCAGTGCGCACAGGCATCGAATCAAAAAGCGCTCTGGAACGCGAGTTCCAGGCACTCAAGAGGCCAACCATAAACCGGCGCATGTGTCTCAATAGGCACGCATTGGCGCCGACCCGCGTAACGTTCAGCCGTCCGCGTGGTAAGCCTTTTGCTAAACGCCGGACCAATGACTACATCAAACGACACACTACTATTGGATTGTCACTGCCCAATGATGAAAAATAAAATGAACCTTCAGCCATCACCCGCCACGGCGCCCGACCATCTGGTGCTTGGCAAGCCACGTTTTTCCGATGACGCTTTGGCAAACACTCATGGACAGGACGGCGCGTTGGCTGCCTGGCTTCAGGCCTTTAAGGCTATGGGCGTTGGAGCACCAAATGCCGTGTCCGGGGACTTCGCGATTGCGTTCCGGGAAGCTGACGGCCGGGCTTTCCTCGCCGTTGACCGCTTTGCGATCCGTACGCTTTGTTATCGCCAGGAGGGAGATCAAATTCAATTTGCCGAGCGTGCAGACGAGTTGGCTGACTCATCCACTGAAATTGACCCCCAAGCTATCTTCGACTACCTGTACACCCACGCCATTCCCTCCCCCCGGACAATCTTCAAAGGCATCTATCGCGTGCCTCCCGCGCACTACGTCTTGTTCGAGAATGGTCAACTGACCGTTGCGCCCTATTGGGTCCCCGAATTTGTTGAGCCTAAACACCAGCCCTTCGGCCAGCTCCGCGATGAGTTCCGTCACCTTTTGCAGCAGGCAACCTCGCGCCAACTGGATGGTGGCAAAGCCGGATGTTTCCTGAGCGGCGGCACGGACAGTTCAACCGTGGCCGGCATGATTGGTCTGGTACGCGGAACGCCAGCGGCGACTTACTCGATCGGCTTCAAAGCTGAAGGCTATGACGAAATGGCTTTTGCCCGAATTGCCGTACGCCGGTTCAACACCGAGCACCATGAGTATTACGTCACGCCCGACGACCTTGTCCGGAACATCCCCTTGGTCGCTACGCACTATGACCAGCCGTTCGGAAACTCCTCCGCCCTTCCTGCCTACTGCTGCGCCAAGATGGCCAAGGATGACGGCGTGACCCGTGTTCTGGCCGGTGATGGCGGCGATGAGCTCTTTGGCGGAAATTCCCGCTACGCCAAGCAGCGGGTATTCAACTGGTATCAAAACATCCCGGCATTGATCCGCGAAGGGGCCATGGAACCTGTATTGGGAACCAGCCTCGCCGGCAGGCTCCCCTTGGTTCGAAAGGCATCCAGTTACGTTGAGCAGGCCAGCGTCCCCATGCCTGACCGTTTGCAGATGTATAACCTGATTACCCGACTGGGAATCGAGCAGACACTGAGCAAGGGGTTTTTGGCGCAGGTTGATATTTCCTCACCGTTGCGCCAACAGCGCGAAGTTTGGGCTGGGGCGCGTACTACCAACCCTACCAACCGGGAACTGGCCTACGACTGGCGCTATACGCTGGCAGAAAGTGATTTACCCAAGGTGTGTGGAACAACGCGTCTGGCAGGACTGGATGTCGGTTTTCCAATGCTCGACGATGATCTTCTGGCCTTCTCATTACGCTTGCCTGTTGATTACAAACTCAAGGGGCTGAAACTTCGCTGGTTCTTTAAAGAGGCGCTACGCGGCTTCCTGCCCGACGAGGTCCTCACCAAGAAAAAACAAGGCTTTGGCCTACCATTCGGTGTCTGGGTTACACGTGATGAGGCCCTAAAGAAACTCGCTTCGGAATCAGTCCGTGGCTTGGTCGACCGTGGGATTCTGCGCGCTGACTTTGTCGAGGCGCTCCTAACCAGACACCTCTACGAACACCCAGGCTACTTTGGGGAAATGATCTGGATTTGCATGATGCTCGAACAATGGTTACGCGGGAGGTCATCAGGGTTTTCGATTCCGCACCACTAAGCGGTCGGGAGACAGGTCCGACAGAGGGTTTCATGCTTATCAATACGTCGAAGAGCATGAATCCTCTTCAATGGCGATGTCAAAAATTTTGAACCAATTCTTGGTGCAACTTTCAACAATTAAAGATGCCGGATACACATAGTTCTTCTCATCAAGCATGGGAATCACGCAGCGACTAAGCCGTTGTAGTGCCAATAATCATCATCCGTACAGTGGCGGTTCGCTTTGGTTATGCACCAGTTTGCAATTCAAGCCCCCAGAGAAAATGCAATGACTCCAATCATTTCAGCAGTTATTACGACCTTCAATCGCGCCTCCATTGTTCCGGATGCCATAAAAAGCGTTTCTTTGCAGACTATTCCTGTTCTCGAGCTTATTGTGATTGATGATGGCAGTAACGATGAAACAGAGGAATCGGTGCTGAATGCGTTCAAAGAAATATCAATCCCTTGTCGCTACATACGTAAGGAAAACGGCGGCATGGCGTCTTCGCTTAATCAAGGGATACGTGAAGCCAAAGGCAACTGGATTGCTTTTCTCGACGACGACGATCTCTGGCACGAAGACCACATCGAACGCTGCCTTGATATCATTGCGCGATTCTCTGAACTTGGTTGCATAAGTGGCCTCAGAGAAGAAAATGGATCATTGCAGACTGTCCCGCCGAGTTTGCTGACGGCTTACGATGCGTCGAGTTCGGATTCCTCACTGCGGATAAAAGAGCGCGGGCCATTGTTCAAACCGTTCTTTACGCCTGTGGTCGGCACCACGCTTATCAAGAAAGACTTATTCCAGGATATCCACTTCGATGCAGATGCTGGAGCTCGTCTGGACATCCACTTCTTCTGGCGACTTTCAGAACTGACCAGCATAGGTCTGGACACCCGGTCTCACGGGATTGCGCGGCAGTTCCGGACCAGTTTTCTGAGCACGGACAGAGACGCACCGCAGGCGATAAAAGACCAAATTGCATTGAGGCGAAGTCAGGACGAAATAAAAATGCTGCGCTTGCTGCTAACCCAACTGAAGCCCGAACAGTCTGGCGTATTCAAACATATGTACCAGCGCGCTTTAGTTGGCAGGGCATATCTCCTTCGCGGCTTGGGTCGACACGCCGAGGCGTTATCCTGGCTTGCGACCTGTTGGCATGAATGCAAGCTCGTGACGGCGCTCAAAGAGGCCGCGTTCTGCATACTTCGAATAAAGCCAACCTGATAGCTTTTTATGTTTAGGTCAAGACGGACACGTCAGCATGTAGGCATCTTGTGGGCCATCCTAGCGCTCTTTTTCCTCTCTCCGGCAGCCTCCAGCTTCGCTGGCGAACAGGTCATTGATACAGGGGCCATCAAGGTCAGCCTGGGCAAGAGCGGGGCCGGCTTTATCGACGAAGTTTACCTGGATCGCAATGGTGACAAAGTCTATTCCCCTGACGAATTGATCGTCAGGCAACCGGCCGACGAACCCGCGATGGTCGTTTCCTACATTACAGGTGCCTCACAACCGCGGGATGGCGTCGCCACCGGTAAAGTAATTCAGGGTAAAACCACGGTCGACAACGTTGAGGTTCGCGACCTGAAGGCCGTCATCAGGGGGACGTCGCAGTTCGACGCCTACGGCTCGACGCCCTTTGAGATTCGCATCCAGGGCAGGAAAGACAGCGCCGTGCTGAGCATCGACTTCGCATTTGCTCCCCTGAAGAACGTTCCGGGAATAGCGCTCAAGGAAGCCTCACTACGCCTCTATGGCGTATTCGATCAGCGCGACCCGGGCAAGGCCCGGCGGAGTATGAGCACGGGCGACTTCAGGAACACCCCCCGCCCCGACTCCGAATATCAACCTCTCGTCTGGCAACTGGGTGGGCACCTTGTGGAGTCGCCCTGGCACTGGCGCAATTGGTTGTCCTGGTCGCACAACACCGGTCCGGTCACCCTCCGGGAAGGCGGCGTGCCGCCGAAGGAGCTGACCTTCTTCATGCGCGACAACCAGCATGGCATCCAGGCTTCGATCATCGAACCCGCTGGTGCTGCGCCCATTGAATTGTCAGGCGTCGGTCTCCCGACTAACCTGGGAATATTCGCCTGGAGCCCGCGAGTCCCCAGCCTGCCCATGCACAAGGACCTTCCCGCACGTATCGAGATCAAGGGCATTGGATTTCACTTTTTCCGCACCGAGGTTGAAGGGCTTGCCAACAAAGGGGATCAATACTGGAAAAAGGTCGGTGAGATTATCGCTGCGTCTCGGCAGGAACTGGAACGCGAGCTCAAACCCGTGCAGTCCACGCTACGCGACCCGCGTCTGGCCGCGGAGCTGGTCCAGAAGCGCTTGGGCGAACTGGCGGCAACGCCCAGCCGAGGCTGGGCGGCCAATGTTCTGAACACCACGTTTCCGGAGCCAGCACCACCTACTCTTGACAGAACCGACTCCGGCAAAGGATGGGTTGCCATCACTATTGACAACGCCGCGTCGACCAGTGGCGTCTCCCTTCCTGCCAGGGGAGGGATTCCCTTCCCGCGCGGAGCTTTAAAGTCTACCGACCACATCCGTCTGGTGGACTCCGGCAACCAGGAACTCCCCATCCAGACAGACAAGCTTGCCGTCTGGCCGGACGGGACCGTGAAGTGGGTATTGATCACCCTGCTCACAGGTACCACGAAGACTCTCGCACCGCTTCGGCTCGAATACGGGCCCCAGATAACCCGGAAGGCATCGCCGCGAGAAAAACTGACGATTACCAAAACTCCCGATGGCCTTAGCGTGGACACTGGCGCCTTGCGCTTCAACCTGAGCAAAAAGACGGAAGGTCTGTTCGGTGACCTGTGGTTCAAGCCACCCCACAACAGCGGAGCGGCAGAACAACTCGTCCGCAGCACGCCGGAAACAGCGCGGCTAAACCGCATGGATCTCCTGGTCCCGGCATCGCCAGCGGGTTACTCACCCTACGCCTTTCATGCCGAAGGCGGACAAGCGGAGCCTTCCCGCGCCGAGGTTGAAGAGATAAGCATCGAGCGCGAAGGCCCCGTCTCGGCCCACCTACTGGTCAAGGGCCGATATCGCTACGCCAAACTCGGACGCGGCCGAGGTGACACCTACCGCAACGAAGGGTGTGAATTCTGGATCCGGTACACCGTCTATGCCGGCCAGCCCTATGTCGAGGTCAAACATTCCTTCGTATTCGAGGGCAATCCGGATCTGGAGATGGTTCGGGAACTGAGCCTGAGCACGCCAGTGCATTTCGAGGGTCAGACCTTGGTAACCATAGGCGCTGACGGCAAACCAATGACGCCTTTCCCCGCCGACAAGGCGGGCATCTTCCAGGACAATCCTTACACGGCGGAAGTCTGGTCCGCTGACGGCGCGGAGCACAACGAGCGCATCCGGGCGATGGCAAACACCGCAGATGGCTGGATCGATGTGGGCGATGGCAAGAGAGGAGTGACTTTCGGGACCCGCAACATGCGCGAGATGTATGCCAAAGAGCTCTCGGTAGACGCTGGACGGCTGACCGTCAGCCTGTGGCCGAAACGTGCCCGGCTCCTGGATACCCGCCGTTACGCCCGGCAATATGGCGATGGCGAATCCTCCTCCTATGGCCAGGGCACTGCGCAGGGCGTCTCACGCACGCATGACCTGTTCTTTTACTTCCACGGCGGTGATGCCGTTTCTGCCCAAAGCGCCGGAGTCGCCCGCAACCTGCTGCAGCCCGCCGTCCTCAAAGCGCCTCCGACCTGGTACGCGGACAGCCAGGCCGCAGGACCATTCCGCCAACGGGATGATTCCAAGCAATACGCCGCTTGGGAACGGCTGATGGCCGACGGCATCGATTACTTTCTCTATCATCGACAGTTGTGGTCCTGGTTTGGCATCTACGATTATGGCGACCTCCAGCAAGTTCCGGATGGTCACGGTGGCTGGGCACGGCTCGATGGCCGCTGGGGCTGGGCCAACAACGAAGCGCTGATCGACATGTTCTTCTATGAACAGTTCATGCGCACCGGCAGGCGGGATTACCTCGATGCGGCTCTGGAGATGACCCGGCACACCCAGGAAGTGGATCTCATCAACAGCCACAACTACAAGGACAACCGCACGGTCAAGATGCACGGCCACAGGCACAACGTGAATCACTGGGGTGACGGCTACGTTGGGATTCGCGGTGCCGCTCCACAGGGTTTCCGGCTAGGTTATTTTCTGACCGGCGACTTGCGCATACTTGACCAACTGCGCATGGGGTTGGACGCGCACTGGGAAAGCATCCACACCTACGACAAGGAGCATTCCTCAGGTCTTGGCTATCTGACATTCTTCTGGGAAGCGACCGGCGAAGCGACGTATCGCGACGCGCTGAATGGCTATCTCGACTTCCAGGTCAGCCACTTCAAGAAATTCGGCTTTATCCACAACGGGGTCTGGAATTTCCGCAAGGACGTTAACCGCGCGGTGCCTGACGCCCCCCTGAGTGGCCCGCCCACCATCTTCTTCTTCCAGAGCTTTGGCGCCGTCTATTCACTGATGGAGTTGGCCGACCTCACCGGCCGCCCGGACCTCGTCGACGCCCTCGTTCAGTTTGCCCGGGATACCATTCAGCAACGCGGCACCACCTGGGAGGCACAGTACTGCCACTACCGCCTGATGGCCTTCGCCTACCGCCACACCGGCGATCCAGCCTTTCTGCGGTACGCGACCGAACGGGCCGACAAGCTCGGCGTTGCCCCCAACCGCAAGACCTGGGCCCAAAGCAGCGCCATCAACCGTTTTGACAACAAGCTATCCATGCTGGCATGGACCGGACAAGGCCTGCCCTACCTGATGCAGGCGATGGATGCCCGAGCCAAGGACCCGCTGGTTGCCTTCAACATTCCGTGGATACTGCCGATACCCAAGGGAGAAACCAGCGCCCCACTCCCGGTCGACGGTAGCGAAACCCGTGCCCGCGAAGGATCGATGTCCAGTTACGAATGGAAGGTGGATGGCAAAACGGTCTCCGGGGAAATGCGCGACACCCTTTCCCTGCTCCCCGGCAAACACCAGATTTCCTTGCTGGCGAAAGACAGCGCAGCAAGAAGCAGCACTACCGCCAGGCCAGTTACCGTTTGGGAGCCCGGGGTCGTTGCCCGGCTCTGCTTCCGTGGCAAAGTCGATGGCTTCACGGGGGGCGAATACAGCGACGCCAAAGGCTATGGCTATACACGCGGAACGCGCATCGTCGAGACCTCCGAACCACAGCGACAGGGAAAGAAAGGGTGCCCGGAGGTGCATATCACGGGAGGAGTACGGGTCAAGACCAGTCCGGGTCACTTTGTCGTCGAGATGGGCGGAACCGATTTCTGGACGGAGAGCATGGGCAAAGTTTCCGTGCAAGGAGCCCCGCTCGACATCGTAGTCACCAAGGAAGCCACAAAGAAACTGAGCTGGTTTCACACCGCAGACGTCACCGTCGGTCCGGACGGCATGCTGAACATAGACTTCGCGCCCGGCCCCAAAGGTGAACCGGTTGTCCTGGCTTACATCATCGTTCGCGAGAAACGCTAATGCCCCACGGAATCGTCGTAAAAATTCTCCAGCCAGCCATTTGGCTGATCCAAGCGGCTCTTCTTTTAGTCGCCCCCCCCGCCCTGGCGGAAAAGCCGTCGGCTAACACGTGGACTCTGGCGCACGAGAGCCAAGGCGGAACGATAGCGGGCATCACCTACCTGCCCGAGCAGGAAAGCATGCTGTATTTCGGCTACCCGGCACCGAAATCCACGCATTCCGACCTGCGCCTCTACCGCCCGGCAAGCCGGGAGTGGACAGAGCCCCTGCCGGGTCGCGGCCCGCACCGGACACGCGGCACCCTCACCAGCACCTTCTCTGCCGACCATCGCCCCGGGCTGCCAACGGTCAATCGCCCGTACTGGCTGGCTCACCAATCCGTCTATGTGCCGACCATCAAGAAAGTGGTGTTCTATGCCGGCGGCAGCACGTTCACTTACGACCCGGAAGCCAAACGCTGGGAGAACCTGGATATTCCGCTGGACAAATCCCCGCCCGACGTGATGCTGGGCTCCATGGCCTGGGATCCAGTCGGCAAACGGGTCATCCTCTTCGGCGGCGGCTATATCAGCGCTTACAAGACCATGCCCGACTACCTGAAAGCCAATGTCCTGAAAGGCAAGCCGTGGCTGCCGGCCGACTGGACGATGGCCGAGAAGCGGGCTACCTGGGCCTTCGATCCGGCCACCAGGGTTTGGTCCAAAATAACCACCGGCTCTGAATCCTTCCGCAAACACCACGAAACTGGCGACGGTCTGGTTAGACAGATCGAGACCTTGACCGGCTCGACGCGCGGCATTGCTCTGGAATACGGGGACAGAATCTCCGGCAAGACCCCGGCGAATCTAGCCGCCGATAGCCAGTCCCTAGCGGCCGAATTCTCCTCTTACGCCGAGCGCCTCAACCGTGGTGACGGCTGCGACGACGCCTACGAACGCCAGCAGTGCCAAACCGCCGCAGCCCGTCTACGTGAAACCAACGCCAGCCTCGACCTGGCCAGCCGCGCCTTGAGCGAGAAAGACGGCTGGAAAGCCCTGCACGCCCTAGAAACCGCCCGGCGAACAACCGTTGAGGCCAGCGAGGACCTCGCGCCCAGCCCGCTGCCCCGGTACTACGGCAACCTGGTCACCGACACCCGCAACAATCTGCTCGTCCTCTTCGGCGGCCATGGTGGCGACCGGACCCTGGCCGACACCTGGGTATTCGACTCAGCGCGCAACCAGTGGCGCCAATCCCGGGCCAAGGGTCATCCTCCGCCCACCCAGATTCCGGCCATGAGCTTCGACGTCGAGCACGGCGTCGTACTGCTTTCATCGGGCTGGATTTACGATGCAGGTCGTGATGAATGGCGCCGCCTGCCGCTCGTTGCTCCCAAGGACTTCTTCCAGCAATGGACCGCGCTGGACTACGACGCCAGGAACCGCATGCACGTTGCCCTCACCACCGGCGACAACCTGTTCGAGCCCAACGCCGTCCGCGTCGCCCACCTGCACCTCGATATCGCCGCTGCCAAGCCCGCCGACACCACGGGGCCGCGTTGGGTATGGCTGAACGACAAGTACGACCGTTCCTGGGCGGCGCTGCCTAAGAACCAGGCCGAATACCGCAGCCGAGTCACGGCCCACAAGGCTACGCTCGCCCAAATGCCTCCCAATACCTGGACCCGCATCACAACTACGTATAGCGCCCAGGACAGAAGTTACGGTTCCTTTGTGCAGGACCCGGTCCGTGATCAGTTGGTTTTCTGGGGCGGCGGCCACAGCGCCTATATGGGCAACGAAGTCAGCCAATACGACATCAAGGGCAATCTATGGCTGGAATCCTGGCCACCCGACATGCCGCCGTGGCCTTTCGGCAGCCCGGACGGCGATGGCTGGAACCCGCCCTTCTATCACAGGAAGGCCTCCAGCCATGGTTATCACGGCTACGCCTTCAGCGCTGAATTGGACAGAATCCTCTTGGGCGGCCTGCCTTATGATCTCGACCGGATGCGCTGGGACGATACCGCCATTCGAAAATCAGGCATCGGTACGCTGGGTAGCGCGGTCGACATGTCGGGAGCAAACGGGTTTTATACCGTGAGTCCAAAACATTGGTACGGCAAGCCATTTGGCGTTTGGCGCCTGGACAAGACCGCCGGGGAATTTACACGGCTTCCGCGCAGTGACACCCCGTTCGCCACCAACGACCGGGCCAAGCCCGTCTTCGATTCGAAACGCAACCGCATCCTGTTCTACGGTGCCCGCGATGACTCGGCCAACTCTCCGGCCAACCAGCTCTATAGTTTCGATGTCGCCAGCAGTACCTGGGCAAAACTGGCCATTACTCTGGAGCCCCCGGCTACCCAGGCACCGGCCTCGTGGGCCTGGGGGGTGGCCTACAGCCCGAAACATGATGTGCTGATGATATTGCCCGGTGGCGCCCAGAAGCAGGACACCTGGTTGCTGGATTGCGCGACGAATACCCTGCGTCGCTTTGGCCCAGGTCCTTCAACAAAGAATCCCGGCACCAGCGGAGTTGTCTTCAACACAGCGCACAACGTTTTCATCGCACTGGAAGTGGGCTCTTACGGCACCGGCCCGGTTGCCGTACATATGCTGCCGCTAAGCAAATAACGACAAATCCCTCGCACATGAAACACCCTCAATAGCTTCGAGCACATTCGACCACCCACGGCGTCGACAAGCAAGTGGAACCAGAAAAAACTGGTAGCATAAAGCCTACCCTTGAAAACTCTAAAAACGAGGAAACGTCAGATTGAATAGGAGTCACGATATGAAAATTAACTGCTTTCTTGGCAAGCGTTTCTACCAGAAATTGCTAAGCACGCTAGTCGGCGTCGCCGCCTGCTCTGGGTCAGCGTTTGCGGTTGATATTTCCGAGAGTGAGTGGAATACTTGGCCTCCCTATTGCAAGGCCGGATTTCTGGCTAGTGAATGGTCTAGCGAAAGTCCGTTCATCGGACGCATGTCACCCGCTCAATTCCGCAGTATCCGAAGCGCCAACGCAAGCATCGGCATTCCCGGGCTGCACCATTTTTGTGTTGGCATGGTTTACATAAACCGGGCAAAGAACCAGGGATCTACGCCCAAAGGGCGCGAGACCCTGCGTAATGCAGTCCGTGAAATTCAATACTCCTTTGCCCGAATTGACACTAAAGCTCCCAAGTACTCGTTGGTCACCGCTTACTATGGCACAGCACTGTATCGCCAAGGCAAGCACCAAGAGGCGGTGGACATGTGGAGCAGGGGCATCAACGCCAAACCGGCAAGCCGTGAATCGTATCTCGCCATGGCCGAGGCTCTGCTCGCGGAAAAGAAAGCCAAGGAGGCACTTGAGGTCTTGCTTCGCTATGAGAAGGCCAAGGAAGACGATGCCGCTGACGCGGAGGCCTTTCTCGCACACACCTATATCCAGTTGGGAGAGTACGGGAAGGCGCGGGAACATACCGACAAAGCCTACCGGCTGGGCTACCCGTTGCCTGGCTTGCGCAATAAACTCGAGCGTATGGGCAAGAAGTAATAGCCCCGGCGCTCCGCTTTAGCTCGTCGCGTCCAAAGTGGGGCTATTGCCGGAGCCTAAAAACCTTGAAATCCGAAATCCCAGCGGTTTCGCCACCCTCAGAAAGCTGATATCTGGAAGCTATCCAGGCAAAAATCTGTGGACGCATGTGGCTGTATCGAAAGTCGGAATTACCATCCAGGGCATGGTCCGAAAGAAGCACCATGTCTGGAACGGATGATTCCAGACGCTTGATCTCTCGGGTTTCAAACTCGGCGCTTCTGGGATACAAGGGGTAAATCTCCCATGTTGGCATCCTGGTTCGGTAAATTGCGTGGAGGCTCGGCATATTGGGAAGGGCTAGAAACGTGCCCGAACTTGCCAATGGATCCGATAGCACCCGGGTTGATAGCTGCAGCTTCCAGAACACGGGTGTAAAGACCCACAGCCGTTGCTCGCCGACATCGGCTTGCAACAATTTGTTCCTGCTTAGGGGAGCAAAATAGGGCTGCAAATTGCTGACGGTCAACACCGATCCCAAAAGCACTGCGACACTCAACGCCAGCGGGCGCAACCCACTCATCGATGCACTTGCTGCCAATAAGCCGATCAAGGCCGGAAATATACCGAGCGCGAGGTGAGTCAGATCAGCCCGGGAAAAGGCATAGTGCGCATAGGGAATGGCGCAAGCAATCGCGGCAAAAAAAACCTTTCGCGAATCGTTGCTCAGGTCAAATCGGCGATAGGCCAATGCCAGGATTCCAAGCAAAGGCAAGGCGATCAAAAATACAAACCCAAGTCCGGTCGATAACTTCAGTGCGGTCCAGAAAACACCAACCCACTCCCACTTCCCAGCCCAAGGCCAGGGAACCGGTAAGCCAATGTTGGTCACGCCCTTCTGAAACAAGCTGAGAATACTGTTGATTAATACACCCGAAAAACCATCAACAGCAAGCATCATGATCAGGGTTGGTGAAAAACCAATCAAAACGCCCAGGAAAAAATAACCGCACAAACGGATTAGGGCCCGACGCGATGGCGCCTTGATAAAAAGCACGGCGACGAGAAGCATTGCCGCGAACGCACCATACACGCCATGGTTTCGACCCATTATGGCGGAAATGCCGAGACATACCCCAGCAGCCAGCCATGCCGCGGGTTGCGGAACCTTCAACATAAGCACCAACATGGCCACAATGATGACACTCGTGGCATGGTCATAGGCCTTGTAATACGGAACGACCCAAACGGTAAGAATGCAGGCAACCAGCAGCGCAAATACCCATCGCACAATGCCATCCCGCCGCAAGGCCAGCAGGCAAACGTAGGTACCCAGAAAGGGCCCGAAGAATTGATAGGCTGCAGCGCTCACGCGCGCTGCAAACACTCCGTCATCACCAATCAGGTGCATGAACGAAGCTGCCCAGTAATATCGTCCTATGTCATAGGACATGAAATCACGCAACGGCACCTCGCCACGCAATACACGCTGTGCCCCGTACCAGTAAAAGCCCTCATCGGACAGGTCAAAGCCATACCGCCACGTTAGCCAAAACCATAGGCCAGTAACACTTAAGGCAGCTACAGACGCAACAATCAGGTTGGAGCGATTCGAGTCGAGAGTCAATTTCATTTGGCTTTCCCATAGCGTGCTGCGAAGCGAGGCAGACTATCCCGATCCATCAAAGCCCATCGGAGAACTGATCAAGTGCCGGTCAATCCAGCAGTTTCAGCACAGTCTGAATCACATCGCTTTGCCACTCTTCCAGCCCCAGCCACAGCGGCAAACGAACCAGCCGTTCACCCGCATCATTTGTGTTCGTCATATCACCAAAGGCGCGACCAATCACTAGACCACGAGGCGATGAATGCAAGGGGATGTAATGAAACACGGGATGAATGTCCTTGCTCTTGAGGCGTTCGATAAATGCTGTGCGCTGATCCAGGCTCGGCAAAAGCAAGTAATACATGTGCGCGTTGTGTACGCACTCGCGGGGCACGGTTGGGCGACGTACCATTCCAGCCTTTTCCAGATTGGCGAACCATTGGTGGTAGTTGGCCCAGAGGTCCAGCCGACGCTTGTTGATGGCGTCCGCCTCCTCCATCTGCGCCCACAAGAACGCGGCCACGATTTCACCGGGCAAGAACGATGAGCCAATGTCCACCCAAGTGTATTTATCCACCTGCCCCCTGAAGAACTGACTGCGGTTGGTTCCTTTTTCGCGGATCATTTCGGCGCGTTCAACAAAGCGCGGGTCATTGATCAGCAGCGCCCCCCCCTCGCCAGAGATGATGTTCTTGGTCTCATGAAACGACAGCGCCGCCATATGGCCGATGCTGCCCAGAGGGCGTCCCTTGTAGGTCGACATGATGCCTTGGGCAGCGTCTTCAATCACCAGCAGATTGCGGCGCCGGGCGATTTCCATGATCGTATCCATCTCGCAACTGACACCCGCGTAATGCACGGGAACGATCACCTTGGTGCGGGGGGTAATCGCCTCCTCGATCCGGGTCTCGTCGATATTGAGCGTGTCGGGCCGGATATCCACGAATACTGGTATGGCTCCACGTAGAACAAAGGCATTGGCAGTGGACACAAAGGTGTAAGACGGCATAATCACTTCGTCACCGGGCTGAACGTCGGTCAATATGGCTGCCATCTCCAGCGCCGCAGTGCAAGAGTGCGTGAGGAGCGCCTTTTGGCAACCGATGCGTTGCTCAAGCCAGGCACTGCATTTCTTGGTGAATTGTCCGTCTCCCGCCAGATGACCGCTTGCATGGGCTTGCGAGATATACCAGAGCTCCTTACCGGTCATGTAGGGTTTGTTGAAGGGAATATTCATCCGGTCACCTTTTCTTTGTTGCAATCAAGAGTTGCGAGCCACCCAATTTCAATCGCAAACCACGTCGTATCAGATAGCGCTCCAAGTTCATTACGATTTCAAACGCGCGGTTTAGCCAGGGCGGCAGGCGAAACTCCGACATGGCGTTTTCCTGTGTATTTGCGCGTCGCCTGGTGAGCCGCGAAGCCAGCATGGCAGGCAGCAGCAAGCTGACGAACGATGTCTCGAACTCAAGCTTGAAGCCGGCACGAAGCACTTTATCGCGCAATTCACCCACTTTGTAGCGCCGCACATGACAAGCGTTGTCGTCCGCCTTGCTCCATAACCACGGGTGCTGAGGTACGGTGATGGCCACGCCCCCACCGGGCCGGAGAGCACGCAACATGGCGGCAAGGACAACCTCGTCCTCCTCAATATGCTCCAGCACATCGAAGGCGCCAATAACGTCGAACTCTTCCAAGTAAGGAATCTTTCGCGCGTCCATCTGCAGAAGCTCGGCCGTTTTCACACGTGATGCAGCGAACGGCAGGCCAACAACGAAGACCTCACTGCCAACCAGCGTCGCCGCGGGGTAAGCCTGCGCGACGCCTGCAAGAACAAAACCGGTGCCGCAACCGATCTCCAGATAGCGCTGCATATTTGGGAAATGCCTTTTGAGCGCCCAAACAATCAATCGATTACGCGCACGGAACCAGAAGTTCTGCGCTTCAACTGCGGCAAGATTTTGGAACGCCTCTGGCCGAAAACCCGCACCGCCTTCAGCAAGATCAGGAGCAAGCACAGCAAAACCGCCAATGCAGGATGGAAGATAAGCGCAGGCAGGACACGTCCAGTCGGTCGCAACATAGTCTGCTTGGCAACGTGGACAGGATTTCATGCTATGCCACTCCATTCCGGCGGAACAAACAGGCAGTATCGCTGCCCCGGGTAACGCACTACGGAGGCAACCGTGGCTTTTGGCGTCACGACGTCTGCAATCCTCGTTTTGTACCGGATATCAACAAACGTCGGAGTGAAACTGCGCAGATCGTATTGGACAGTAATGTGCCGCACCAGCCAGACACGACACCTCCTGATGCTCGGTAGCCCGCCGGCCAAAGCACTCGCTTGTGCTTGCGAGATGCACGACAGCTGTTTGCCAATCATGCGGGGATCGCTGCAGCGCGTATCCATATAGTCTCTTACTTCCCGGATTCCAGATGGGTTGACTCCACCACGCCATGCTCACCTCCCGGAACTTTCTCCCCGGCTGGAACGCCACCTGCATTCTGTCGGTGTTTGCTGAACATAAACAGAGCGGCACCGATGGCATAGCTGAGCAACATGGCTAGCAGACTACAAAAACTGACCACCAAGGCTATTTCGGCTGGGACACCAAATGCACCATACAACATGATGGAAGCACCCTCACGGATGCCGATACCGCCGAACGAAATCGGCAGAATAAACAATAGAAAAAGCAATGGGGTTACAAAAAGGTTGACCGAGAAAGGAATGTCATAACCCAAACCTTGGAAATACAGCTGCGACTGGGCCGCGGAAACGAGATAGATCGCCAGAGATATTGCCACGGTGGGTAGCGCAACTGTAGGAGAGAACATGGATAGCAACAGGGAAAGTTTCGTGCGTGGCGAACGTTCCTCCTCAGCGGGAGGCGTGGACGAACGAGACGCCACCCGCCGCGCCAGGGCCTCAAGTCGCGTACTAAATGCCTCAGCCAGTCGCCCTACCCAACTTTTCTGGCGGACGAGAATAACAAATGGAACAAGTGCTATGCCGAGCAGGAAGAACGAATAAAGCGCATCAACAATCTGAGAAACCACAGGTGGCAAGTTGTTCGGTGCAAGAAGGGGATAGAGAGCCGCAATCAGTATCGCGCATGAAAACAAAGAACCAATTTTCTCAACCCCGATGACAAAGGCGCTACGCAAGTAATAGCCCTTTTGGCGCCCAAGAACCATCACGCGATAGGCGTCGGAGCCAAGAGATCCGGGGATAAACACGCCTATCGCTATGCCTTTCCAATACTCGTTGAGACTCTTGGCAATGGGCTGCGAAGCGCAACCATAACGGACTAACAGAAAATGCCAGCGCATGGCGCCTGACGTCACTACCAGCACAATCAACGCAACACCAAACAGGATAAAGCGTAACTCAGCATTCGAAACAAGTAGTCCCAAGCGGTCCACATCGATCCGCGTTAGAACGAGATAAAGGATAAGAGGTGGCAGGCCCCAATACAGCATCAACCGTGCAATCTTAATCAAGCGTCTATTAGCCTTGGTTGGTCAGTAGGTCATAAGGTCCGTAAGGACGAAAGTCTTTCGATCACCTTGAACTTCCCGCTTCGTGTAGTTGGAAACTCATCAACATATCGCAGATTGAGTGGTCCGAAGCGCTCCAGGAATGCGGATTCCAAGTCCCTGCGGCACCGAGCCCGCGACTCCTCGCTGTCGTTGTGCAGTTGTATTCTGAATTCCACGACTCCCAACTCCGTCTGCACTACTTTATACCGGCGGACATACAAGTAATTCTTGAAATAGTTGTAGAAATAGTGAAAATTAAGCTTCCGGCCCTTGTACTCAATAATGTCGTCATACCTGCCATTAACATGGCCTAGTAGCGGCAGAGTGCTACCACATTGGCAGCGTTGGACTAGTGGCAACGTAACGTCATCTCCTGGATCAAAGCGGATGAATGGCATGATTGCGTTCTCAAGATTTGTCAATGCGACCGGACTTGCTTTTGTCCCGTCTGCCAGCTCCTGAATATGTGTGTAGTTGACCATGACGGTTTCCATGTCAACATGGAGGTTCTCAGGGTGAGACGGGCAACCCCACGCAACGTTCCCCACTTCCGTACAACCATAAATTTCCAGCGTATTGCATCCAAATGCCTCTTTGAACAACTTCCGGTGTTCAGGAGTAAGGACCTCGCACCCGGCGACAACAAAGCGGGGGAGGACGCGCGCGTTGAGCAAATTCATCTCTTCCGCCAAGATTTCCAACGACGAACGCGATGCGAATAGAACGTCACACTTGACGTTCCTGATCCGTTCCACCTTTTCTGAAGGTGAATCCAGGATCGAAACAAAATCCCGATTCAAGAACCCGAATTTCTGCAATGCGGATTTCTTGAGATCGACATCGGCACGCCAGACCTGCACCAAGTTATCGGTGTATGAATAACCCCACTCTCGAAGGAAGCGCAGTCCTTTAAGTGTTTGTATGCGACTCTCAGTATCATCACACCAAATTTCCACCGGTTCTCCCGTCGATCCGCTAGTGGTCTCTTTATGCACGTGCACACGTAACGATCGCGCGGTGACCCTCTGATTAATGGGAAACTGCCGTATGATTTCCTTGGTCAGGATCGGGACCAAATCGACATCTTCGAGTTGGCGAACATCTGATGGATCAAAGTGATTGGAGTCATACAACTCCCGATACATTGGAACTTCTTGGTAAGCCGTCTTGATCAACAGCTTGAAGCGATCAAGTTGATAACGTTGGACCGCGGCGGGATTCATTTTCTTGAATGAACTAAGCCGGCCCCATGTCGTGAGTAGTCGCCAATAATCAATCAATTGCAGGCTCTCCTTGGGCGTTGTGTCGGCGGTTACCCGTATCTCGAAACGGTCGCTCAGCCAGAAGTGTCAAGAGGTACACACGGCAAGCAAACGAACTCACGGTATCCCAATCCGATTGACTACGACCTTCGTCTTGCCATTGCCATCGAAGGGCACGCGGTCGACATGCTGGATCGTAGCTATAACGTTTGCCCCCAGTTGTCTGTGCAACTTCTCTTCTAGTCTGACCTTATCCGCCGTTGAGCAATCCGCCAATCGAAGGAAGATGTCACATTTGCCAACCACATCCTGAACGACGCGGAACTGGCGCACGAAAGGTTCGTTGGCTAACCAGCTATAGAAAACTGAGGCTGATATTTTTTCACCATTCGAACGTAGAACGTATTCACTTACACGCCCGGAAATACTCGTAATCGACGTTTCTAAAGCAAGAAGCCGATCGTATTTTCTACACGAAACAATGTCACCTAATTCCAACATAAGAATTGGCGCAGCCACAGCGTAAAGAGACGTGACTGCTATCTCGCCCTGAGTAGTTCCAGCCTCGGATCGAGGGTTGGATAGTGCAAAGAATACAGAGCGGAAATTGACTTCGTAGTCCCCATCATCCTTCCTCATGGCGATTAGTCCAGTTTCCGTCGATCCGTAGATCTCACGATAAAGCCGTGGTTTGAAAACCTCGCACAACAGTTTGCGCGAATCTGGACTAACTATCTCGGCACCAGGAAGTATCACCTCCATTGGCGGTGCTTTCCGCCCCGTTTCGATGCATCGCTCGGCCAGTATTCGCATCATACTTACGCGGCCGAACATGACATTTACGCCTTTCTCTGATATGCGATCAAGTATCACGTTGGGGTCTTCGATAAAACTCGCGTCATACCGTCGGAAAATTCCAAAACGCTGCAGGGCATGTTGCCTTTCTTTTATGTCCCAAGGTGGCAGCATCGCCATGATTTTATGCCAAGGCCTGACGCCGCCGAGGATAAGCGCATAGACCGTATTCGCTCCGTGAATCCGCTCGTATTCCGCATCAGTACGAAGGATATCCACCGGAGTTCCCGAGGATCCTCCTGACAAGAGCCGCTTCATGGGCTCATTTGCGAACCGCTTGTCCATTACGTAAGAATCACCACACACGTTCTTGACGCGGCGGTATTCTGCCGAGGATGTCCTCGGAAATCTCTCGACGTAGTCTGAGAGATCCTTGAAATCCGCTGGCGTCAAACCGTGGCTTCCCAAGAGCGACCGGTAATAAGGAACGTTCTCGTAGGCTTCTTTCACCAGCCGGATAATCGTGGTGGTTATGTCTTCACTGGTAGCCGGTAAGAAGTTCGAAAACAGTTCCGTAATCATGGTCTCTTGAATAGACGGTTTGGTAACGTGCCATATTCAGTTGCTGGCTCCCTGGGCAAATAGGCCCTGTAATCTTGGGGCTTCCTTTGTCCGTTACAACTTCATTACACCGATACGCAAGGCGATCCTTCTTATCTCAGTTCATTTCGTAACAGGCCAAAAATCATCTTGTCCACATACCGTCCATCGACGAATTCATGCTGCCGCATCACGCCTTCGATCTTGAAACCAAGATTTTCATAGAAGTGCACGATCTGATCATTACCGGAAGTTGCCTTGCACCAAACCTTGTTCATGTTAAGAAAACTAAAGGCATAGTTAGCTAATAGCCGAATAGAGCGGGAGCCAATCGACTTCCCCCGTTGCTCGGTGTCACCGACGAAGATGGATAGTCTTGCGGTCCGGTGGCGACTCTCGATGCTGTCGAGCGAAACGTTGCCGACATGGACATCGTTCTCCTTGAGGCAAATGGCGAGAATGATCTTGTCGGTGGATTGATCGGCTCGTTCGAACC
>JANNNT010000494.1:0-1894 GCA_031398685.1 Rhodocyclaceae bacterium
ATGGGGGTGATGCACCTCAAGGGCTTCATCATTGACAACAGCGTCCTCTATAGTGGCGCCAGCCTCAACGACGTTTATCTGCACCGGCACCAGCGCTATCGTCTTGACCGCTACCACCTGATCCACAACCGCTCACTGGCCGACAGCATGGCGACCTTGCTGAACGGGCTTATCCGCAGCAGTGCGGCGGTGCACCTTCTCGACACCGGCAAGGCACCTAAAACCGTTGAAATACGCCCGGCCATCGCCCGCTTCCGCCGTGCGCTGGGCAAGGCTCGTTATCACTTCGAAGACGGAGTCATCAACCCGGGCGATGTCGGAATTACGCCATTGCTCGGCGTCGGCGCGCGCGGCAACGAGCTTAATGCGACGATCCTGCAGTTGATCCTTCGCGCGCAACAACGCATTGTCTTGTTCACCCCCTATTTCAACCTGCCCGGCCCGATCCATCGGGCCGTCCACACCAAAATCAAGGCCGGGTGCCGGGTCACCATTGTGATCGGCGACAAGACGGCCAATGATTTTTTCATCCCGCCCGACGAGCCCTTCAAGACCATTGGTGCGCTGCCTTATCTTTATGAAGCCAACCTGCGCCGCTTCTGCAAGGCGCACCAGAAGGCGATTGATGCCGGCATGCTCAACGTGCAACTGTGGCATCACGACGACAACACCTTCCATCTCAAAGGGCTGCTGGTCGACAACGACTACGCCATGCTGACCGGCAACAACATCAATCCCCGTGCCTGGCGCCTTGATCTGGAGAACGGCTTGTTGATCCACGACCCGAATCAACTGCTGCTTGGACAGCACCTGGCCGAACTGGAAAGAATCCTGGCGCACACCCAGCGCCTGACCCACCATGGCGAACTCGATGCCGTCGAAACCTATCCGGCCCCGGTGCAACGCCTGATGAAACGGCTGGCGCGTGTCCGCGCCGATCGTCTGGTCAATCAGATGCTCTAGACACTGCCGCTGGCAGGACGACGGTCAAACACAGCCCGCCCTCGGCGCGGTTGGCGGCGTCGATCCGGCCATGGTGCTTGTCAACAATCTGCTGGGCGATGGCCAGCCCCAGACCGTGTCCGTTTCTGGCGGGCGATTGTGTGCCGCGATAGAACGGTACAAAAAGCCGGTCAAGTTCGCTGCTGAGCACGCCCGGGCCACGATCCTCGACGCGTACGCTGACCGCGTCGTCTGACACGGACAGACCGATTCCCACCCATCTCCCGGCGGCGGCATGCGTCAGCGCATTGCGCAACAGGTTGTCGAAAACACGGTGCAGCATTTCCGCATCGCCGCAGACCAGCGCCGCTTTCCCGGCATCGAGTTCGACCCGGCACGCCGCCTGTTCGGCCTCTGGCGCGGCATCGGCCACGACATCGCCCAGTAACTCGGAAAGATCCACGACTTCATTGATGTGCCCGACCATCCCGGACTCCAGGCGGGAAAGGGTCAGCAACTCGCTGAGCAGCCGATCCATGCGCATCGACTCGTGTTCCAGGCGGAAAAGGCAGTCATCCAGGCTGTCGGGTTGCTGACGTGCCAAGCCGATGATGGCGTTCAGCCGCGCCAGCGGCGATCTCAATTCGTGCGAAACATCGTGCAGCAATCGCCGCTGCCCTTCCATCAACTGGGCCAGATGTTGCGCCATGCGATCAAAGTCCCGGCCAAGATCGGCCAGTTCGTCCCGCCGCTGCCCCATGGCGGCCGATAGTCCGGTGGTAAGCTGCCCGCTGGCGCCGGCCTGCAAGGCCAGACGCAGGCGACGTATCGGGCGCGACACGTAGGCGGCCAGGAGTGCCGCGAAGAGCAGGCTGACAACGGCGCCCGCCAATAAATGGATGACCGGCGGTTCGGCTCCGCGCGGGATGCGTGGTGGCGGAAATTGGCGGAA
>JANNNT010000496.1:0-10217 GCA_031398685.1 Rhodocyclaceae bacterium
GGTCAATCAACAGCCTGGAACGTTACCAGCGCGAATTTCATGCCTCAACAGTTGCTGCACGCACCTGATCACCACGCGGATTCACCAGGCATCGGGCGCACGAATTGACGGTTCTCTGTATTCGGACTCCATTTCGAAGACAGACGGACCGGCTCAGAACCGCCTCGAAACGATGCGGCATACCACCAAAACATTAGCAGCGGCGCTGCCAATTGACCTTAACAACGGCAATCGGAGCGAGATGACTTATCGCAATGCAAGACGACATATTGTAATAGCGGTTTCGTGGCGTTTTTTACGGTTAGAATTCCGCACCACTTTCAGGGAGAAGTTCGATGAATAACACAGTTATCCGTGCTTGCTTTGCCGCACTGGTTCTATCCGGAGTTGCACTACCCGCCTCGGCTGGCGAACTGCTCATGGTTGCCGGCATCCCGCTTGATTTCATTCTCTTCGCGCTCACCCTGCTCGGTGTTGCCCTGTTCCATAACTACACGCTCTATGTCGGTCTCACCGGCATGCTCACCATCACGCTTTATAAGCTCATCTTTACCGGATTCAAGACCGGCGATGGCCTGATGGGACTGGCGGGACACTTCCAGCATGAATGGGTGATCCTCGCCAACCTGTTCTGCCTGCTCATGGGTTTTGCCCTGCTTTCGCGCCACTTCGAGAAAAGCCACGTTCCGGTCATCCTGCCCAAGTACCTGCCCGAGGACTGGAAAGGCGGTTTCGTCCTGCTGGTGATGGTTTTCGTGCTCTCCAGCTTTCTCGACAACATCGCGGCCGCACTGATCGGCGGCGCCATGGCGCACCAGTTGTTCAAGGCCAAGGTTCACGTTGGTTACCTCGCCTCCATTGTTGCTGCGTCCAATGCCGGCGGTTCTGGCTCGGTGGTCGGTGACACCACCACCACAATGATGTGGATTGACGGTATCAGCCCGGTTGACGTATTCCATGCCTATGCCGGTGCTGTAGTTGCCCTGTGTATCACCGCCTATTTTGGCGCCAAGCAACAACATGCCTACTCGCCCATGATCAAAAGCTCCCACGAGCACACCAGGGTTGACAAAGCACGCGTCGGCATCGTTGCCCTGATTCTGATCTTCGCCATCTCCGCCAACGTTGTAATCAATGTCAAGTTCAACGAATTTGCAGATTACTTTCCCTTCATCGGCGTTGCCGTCTGGTTGGCAATACTCCTCTCAATTCCGATCCGTCGTCCGGATTGGGAAGTCATGCCGGAAACCTTCAAGGGATCGATCTTCCTGCTGTCGCTAGTCACCTGCGCATCGATGATGCCGGTCGAGAAACTGCCGCCGGCCTCGGCCATGGCCGCGCTGACCCTCGGCTTTGTTTCCGCCGTCTTTGACAACATCCCGCTTACCGCGCTGGCGCTCAAACAGGGCGGTTACGACTGGGGTTTCCTGGCCTATGCCGTCGGTTTTGGTGGCTCAATGATCTGGTTCGGTTCGTCCGCCGGGGTAGCACTCTCCAGCATGTATCCGGAAGCCAAATCGGTGGGAAACTGGCTGCGCCACGGATGGCACGTCACGTTGGCTTACGTCGTCGGCTTCTTTGTTCTTAACGCCACGCTTGGCTGGCAGCCGCACGAATCACACAAGGCAAAGAGTAACGTTCAGGTAGAATCCCATGCCCCGGACGGGGCGCCTAGTGCCAAGTAATTTGGATGTCTTGTAATACGAAAACGCCACCTTGAAGGTGGCGTTTTCGTGTCTGGCCCGCGCTTACGGACGAAGCGCAAAAGCTTATTCCGGAAGAATCTTGTCAGCGTCGGGATCTTTTTTCACGCCGGGTTTGCGTCCACGCGCGGGTGCCGGCAAATCGCAGGACAAGCGACAGCTTGTGCCTTCGATCTTCTTGCCATCGATGAAACGCGTCACTTTGCAACAAATCACGTCGCCGGAAGCAGAGAGTTGCGCGACATGCGTCTTTAATTGTGCCATCGGGATGTTGAGCGCCTGTGAAATCTCGGCATCAAGCTGCTCGCCATTGGCTCTCAGGTATTTAAGAATGGATGCGATCATCTGGATATCCTCACGCTGCTTTCGGTAAAAATGCGGCTTAGTGTGCGCCCTAAATTCAACTATGGCAATTGAACTTAGCTTCACAACGTTCATTACGAGAGCTTTCGTTTGAACTCGCGCATCCGTATTACGCGCACTGGACTATAAGCGGCTGATTTTCGACACGTTTCCTGCACACGAAAATATGAACCTGCAATGAGCTTGAACGTTGAAACCGCCGTTCCCGACCGGAACCGCTTTACTTTTGTGAGCATTTCTTGACTCTTTTTTGCACAGGGCCTCCTACTACGCCGAGCCATTGTTGTTGAGTCACCCTGGCAGATTCCCGGCGCGATCAACGCCGACCATACCTTTTTGGCAAGACGGTCCAGCGGGAAGTTCTTGTAAGGAAATCCTGCCCGTATCCGACCAAGCTCATACGATCAAACAGGACGACCAACAAAAATGTATGCCGCCTTAGCCCTACTTGCCAAAACAGATGTCCCCGCCCTGAAGCGTCGAGCCGTCGGAATCCTGCAGGTCAACCTCGGCTATCGCTGCAACCAGAGCTGGCTACATTGCCACGTTAATGCCGGCCCGCAATGCAAGGAGGGGATGACCAGTGAAACGGTCGATTCCCTGATGCCCTTCGTCGCGTTTTCAACCAGCTGTTCACGCTGACCAAAATGCCGATCCAGCGTTTCGGCGATGGCGGCACGCTGGTCGCCAACGATGGCGCAGCCGGCATGCTCAATTTCTCCAATACCGGCTACGGCGCTCTGACGCGCATTAGTCTTCGCCCCTCACTCCATCGTCCACTTTATGGCTCGCAGTTGCATGGAATTTTCGTCAAGGCGCTGCTAATTCATTACGATACGCGATTCTGGCTGGAAAGCTTCCTGTTGAACTGGCCGGAGGTTCGCCCGCCCGGCAATCCTACTTCCAAGGGATTGCCCAAGGGGCCGGATTACACAATCGAAAGCGCGGCCGCCCTTCACACAAGAACAACCGACTGGACACCCTCATGAATGCCCGACGACTGCTCCTGATTTCCGCGCTGATCGGCCTGAGCCTGGCCTATCTCGGCCTCGACCTTGGGCGCTTCCTCAGCCTCGATTATTTCAAGGGCCAGCAAGCGGCGATTGAAACCTGGCGAGCCGCACGGCCGATGACGGCGGCGCTGCTTTATTTCGTTGTCTACGTGGCGATCACTGGTTTGTCGCTCCCCGGCGCCGCGGTGATGACGCTGGTAGGCGGTGCGGTTTTCGGCCTGCTCTGGGGGCTGCTGCTGGTTTCCTTTGCCTCATCGGTCGGTGCCACCCTCGCCTTTCTGGCATCGCGTTTTTTACTGCGCGACTGGGTGCAGCAGCACTTCGGCGACCGGCTGCGCACCATCAACGACGGCATAGCGAAGGAAGGCGGTTTTTATCTCTTTACCCTGCGACTGATTCCCGTTTTCCCCTTCTTCGTCATCAACCTGCTGATGGGACTGACGCCGCTCAGGACACGAACCTTCTACTGGGTCAGCCAGATCGGCATGCTGGCCGGCACGCTGGTTTATGTAAATGCCGGTACGCAACTGGCGAAAATCCAATCCTTGTCGGGAATCCTCTCGCCCGGCCTGCTCGGCTCCTTCGTTCTGCTCGGCCTCTTTCCGCTGCTTGCCAAGAAGATCGTCGAGCTTGTGGCCGCAAAGAAAGTCTATGCCGGCTGGCACAAACCGGCACGCTTTGAACGCAACCTGATCGTCATCGGCGGCGGTTCGGCCGGGCTGGTCACCGCCTATATCGCGGCGACAGTCAAGGCCAAGGTCACATTGATCGAGAAACACAAACTTGGCGGCGATTGCCTGAACACCGGCTGCGTGCCGTCCAAGGCGCTGATCCGCTCGGCCAAGCTGCTTTCGCACATCAGGCGCGCACCGGAGTTCGGCATCCGTAGCGCCGAGGCCGAATTCGATTTTGCCGAAGTCATGGAGCGTGTACAGAAGGTCATCAAGACCGTCGAACCGCACGACTCGGTCGAGCGTTACACCGGCCTCGGCGTCGAGGTCATCGAAGGTACGGCAAAAATGGTCTCGCCGTGGGAGGTTGACGTTGCCCACAATAACGGCAAAAGAGAACGACTGTCGGCGCGCAGCATCGTCATAGCCGCTGGCGCACGCCCCTTTGTGCCACCCATTCCAGGTATCGAAGATGTCGGCTACCTCACCTCGGATAACGTCTGGGAACTGCGCGAATTGCCCAAGCGCTTGGTTGTTCTCGGCGGCGGCCCGATCGGCTCGGAGCTGACGCAAGCTTTTGCCCGCTTCGGTGCCAAGGTCACGCAGGTGGAAATGGCACCGCGCCTGCTGATGCGCGAAGACCCGGAGGTTTCCGAGCGGGTGATACAACGCTTCCACGACGAAGGTATCGATGTTCTGGTCAATCACACGGCAAGACAATTCCTCATCGAGGGTAACGAAAAAATCCTGATCGCCGAGCACGACGGCCAGGACGTACGCATTCCCTTTGACGCCGTGCTCGTTGCCGTCGGCCGGGTGGCCAACCTCATGGGCTACGGACTGGAGGAACTGGGCATTACGGTCAATCGCACCATCACCACCAACGCGTTCCTGCAAACGAAATACCCCAATATCTACGCGGCAGGCGATGTGACCGGCCCCTTTCAGTTCACCCACACTGCCGCCCATCAGGCGTGGTACGCAGCGGTCAACGCCTTGTTCGACCCGTTCAAGAAGTTCCGCGCTGATTATTCGGTGATCCCGTGGGCCACCTTTATCGAACCTGAAGTGGCGCGCGTCGGGCTCAATGAACTTGACGCCAAGGAACGCAACATCCCCTACGAGGTAACGCGCTACGGTATCGACGATCTCGACCGGGCGATTGCCGACGGCGAGGCGCATGGCTTTGTCAAAGTGCTCACCGTGCCAGGCAAGGACAGTATTCTCGGCGTCACGCTCGTCGGCGAACACGCCGCTGACCTGATCGTCGAATACGTTCTGGCCATGCGCCACGGCATCGGTCTGAACAAGATTCTCGGCACCATCCACATCTACCCGACGCTGGCTGAAGCCAATAAATACGCGGCGGGTAACTGGAAAAAAGCACATCCACCGCAACAGCTCCTGGCGTGGGTCAAGCGCTTCCACGCCTGGCGTCTGCGATGAGTTTTGATCGTCAAACGGTTTCAAACCTTGCACTGTCGGCAATTTCGGGTACTCTATCCGGATGGATTTACTTGATCTTCTCGGGCTGATGCTCCTGGTCGCTGCAGGCTGGTTATGGCTTGACAGCCTCAAAGCCCGCGAGGCGGCGGTGGCGGCGGCCAAGGCCGCCTGTAACTCGGAAGCGCTGCTGTTTCTGGATGACACCGTGGCGATTCAGCGATTCAAAATGGCGCGTGATGACGAAGGTGTACTACGCATCCGTCGCGTCTATGGTTTCGAGTACAGTGATACAGGCAATGACCGCAGCGCAGCAAGCATCGTCATGCTGGGAAGCCGCGTACTCGTTATCAACCTGAATCTACGGTACACGCCGGACCGGGCACTGCTTCACTGAGCAATCCGGAGAACCGGAAACGGCATTTGCGTTTTCGGTTTTTCACGGAGAAAACTGCCTTGTTCAGTGACCGGCCCGTCCAATCCGATCACCTGAGGCATCGAACCGGTGCAAGTGCTCGGGCTGCACCGACAGTTGCAAGCGTTGACCAGTGCTCAGATTGCGCACGACAGCACGGCCAATCGCCAACCGCTGGCGCTGGCCGCCGGACATCGCGGCCGGTTTGCGTTCAAGCAGCGCCTCCAGCCTCAGGATAGCCGCGGCCTTGTTGACCCGCGTCTTGACCTCATCCTTGGCAACGCCGGCAAGCTTCAGGGCAAACGCCATGTGGTCGAAAAAGTTCATGTGTGGATAGCGACGCGTTGCCTTCATCTCCGGTCCGGTCAGTCACTATTCGATACCTCTGCGCGAGCGCGGCTACCGCACGGCCCTGTTCGATGCCGGCGTATTGGCCGACCCGGACGACGTGGTGTATTACAAGGAAGGGCTCGACCCTGCGGAGGCTTCAGCCTTGTGCATGGATCACTTCTGCACCTGCCCAACCCGCCAGACGCGGTGTTTGCTTTCAACGATTACCGCATTGGTCGCGTTCAGTCGCTGCCAGCGCGCAAGGGGCTGCGCGTTCCCGAGGACATGGGGATTTGCGGTTATGACGACATCGCTTCCTCCGCCACGGCTCATCCCTGACTCACCACGGTGGCTGTGGAAAAAGAGGCCTTGGGACGCGAGGCGGTGGCGTGGCTGCTGGATGGAACGAGCGCTACGCTCGAGAGCGGGCACCCGGTACAACTGATCGTAGGGGATAGCACGGCCGGGCCACAGCACACATAGTTCAACGTGTTAAGGTGCAAGGGTCAGCCGTGCACATGTAAAATTGCACGAATGAATTCCTCCCTAATCCAGAACTAACTCGCCGAACTGCTCCCGAGTTTTCGGCCCGGGTCCAAATCATGAATATCATCAAACCAAACCGTGTAAGCCGCAGCTACACTCAAAGTCTTGTCGCCGAACCCTCGGTGGTCTTCCCGTTGCTCTGCCCGGTTCGCGAAACCGACTGGATTGATGGGTGGAGACCGGTCTCCGTAACGACTGACTCGGGGATTGCCGAGCCTGACTGCGTATTCGTCACCTCGTCGGCGCCCAACAACGCCATCTGGTACATCACCCGACACGAGCACGAAAATGGCTTCGTCGAAATGATCAAGATCACTCCACTTTTCACCGCCTGCAAGCTCTCCATCCAGCTTCGCCCAATCGCAACGGGCTCGGAAGCCGTCATCACCTACACCCACACGAGTCTCGGGCCGGATGGCGATTCCTTTGTTGCTTCGTTCACGGACGACGACTATCAGAAGTTCATGCAGGACTGGGAATTACGTATCAATCACTATCTCATGCACGGCAAATGCTTGCAGGCTGGCTAAGCCTTCCAGCCGTTCCCAGCGCTGAACGCCAGCGTAATCAAAGCACTTTGCCGGGATTCATCAATCCTTGCGGATCAAGTGCACGCTTGATGGTGCGCATCAACTCCATTTCAATCGGGCTCTTGTAGCGCTGAAGTTCTTCACGCTTGAGCTGACCGATGCCGTGCTCGGCACTGATACTGCCGCCCAGTTGATGCACGATGTCGTGGACGATTTCGTTCACCCGCAACTGTGCGGCAATGAAGGCGGCGTTTTCGCCCGCCTCGGGTTTTGACTGGTTGTAGTGAAGATTACCGTCACCCACATGCCCGAAGGTAACGATGCGGATACCCGGGAAAGCCTGTTTCAACGCCGCATCCGCACGTTCGACGAACTCGCTGATACGCGAGATCGGCACGGAAATGTCGTGTTTGATGCTGAACCCCTCGATTTTCTGCGCTTCGCTGATGCTCTCGCGCAAGGCCCACAGGCGTTTGATCTGCTCGCCACTCTGAGCCAGCACGGCGTCGCTGATCGCGCCGCTCTCCAATTCTTGTTCGAGAAAGCCTTGCAGCGCAGCACCCAGCTTACCCTCCTCACCTGCACCGGAAAGCTCGACGAGCAGATACCACGGGCTTTCGGAAAGCGGCGGCTGCGCACCCGGAATATTCTTGAGCACGAGACCGAGCGAAACGTCGGAAACGAGTTCACAGGCCGTCAGCGTTGCACCAAAAGCACTTTGCAGGTCACTGAGCAGGCGCACCGCTGCTTGCGGAGATTCAATTGCCAGCCAGGCCGTTGCGGTGGCTTGCGGCAAGGGGAACAGCTTCAAGACCGCTGCCGTGATGATACCCAGCGTTCCCTCGGCACCGATGAAGAGTTGCTTGAGGTCGTAGCCGGTGTTGTCCTTGCGCAAGCCGCGCAGGGCGCTCCAGACCTCACCGCTGGGCAGCACCACTTCCAGCCCGAGCGTAAGTTCGCGGGTGTTGCCGTAGCGCAGCACCTGAACGCCACCGGCATTGGTCGAAAGATTGCCTCCGATCTGGCAGCTACCCTCAGCGGCAAGTGACAGCGGAAACAGGCGTCCTGCCTCGAATGCGGACTCCTGCAAGGCTTGCAGCACGCAACCGGCTTCGACGGTGATGGTGTTGTTGGCCGGATCAATGCCCCGGATCGTGTTCAGGCGTGAAAGACTGATCAGTACAGCTTCACCGCTGTTATCAGGAATACTCGCACCGCAGTGGCTGGTATTGCCCCCCTGCGGCACCATCGCCACGCCCGCCTGCGCGCAAGCACGCACCACAGCCGACACTTCGTCTGTGCTCGCCGGACGCACCACGCAACGCGCCGCGCCGTGATAACGCCCGCGCCAGTCGGTTAGATGCGGGGCCATGTCGTTTGCCGACGTCAGAACGTTAGCGCTTCCGACGATGGCAACGAGTTGTTCGATCAAGCTCTTTTGTGACACGCTCAGAGTCCTGAAAAAAGATGAAACTTAGCTCCCAACAATCTCGGCATACAAGTCATGCTCGTCAGCGTCAACTACGTTAACGCGCAGAAAATCGCCCGGTTCGGCATCGAAGAAATCATTGATGAACACCAACCCGTCGATCTCCGGCGCATCGGACGAGGAACGGGCGATGGTACCTTCGTCATCGACCGCGTCGACCAGCACTTCGATCTCGCGACCGATCTTGGCGGCAAGCAGATCAGCAGAAATGTCTTCCTGCATTTCCATCAGGCGGCGGCGACGCTCATCACGCACCTCATCCGGCACTGCGCCGGGCAAAGCGTTGGCCTTTGCGCCATCGACCGGCGAATACGCAAAGCAGCCAACCCGGTCGAGCCGCGCTTCTTCGATGAAGGCGAGCAGTTCTTCAAACTCGGCCTCAGTCTCGCCGGGAAAGCCGGTGATAAAGGTGCTGCGGATGGTGATGTCGGGGCAAACCGCACGCCAGGCCTTGATGCGTTCCAGATTGTTCTCGGCGCTGGCCGGGCGTTTCATGGCCTTGAGGATGCGCGGATTGGCATGCTGGAAAGGCACATCAAGGTAAGGCAGGATCTTGTTTTCGGCCATCAGCGGCAGCAAATCATCAACACTCGGGTAGGGATAAACGTAGTGCATCCGCACCCAGATACCGAACTCGGCCAGCGCCTCGCACAACTCCTTCAGCCGGGTCTTGACCGGACGACCGCCAAAGAAGCCGGTACGGTACTTGAGGTCAACGCCGTAGGCACTGGTATCCTGCGAAATGACAAGCAACTCGCGCACACCGGCTTCGGCAAGGTGTTTCGCTTCCTGCAGCACATCGCCGATCGGCCGGCTGACCAGCGGGCCGCGCAGTGACGGGATGATGCAGAAGGTGCAACTGTGGTTACAGCCTTCGGAAATCTTGAGGTAGGCAAAATGTTGCGGCGTGAGCTTTATGCCCTGCGGCGGTACCAGGCTGGTAAAGGGGTCGTGCGGCTGCGGCAAATGCGCATGCACGTGTTGCAGGACTTCATCCGCCGCGTGCGGACCGGTAATCGCCAGCACCTGCGGATGCGCTTTGCGGATGACATCTTGCTTTGCACCCAGGCAGCCCGTGACGATAACCTTGCCGTTTTCGGCAAGCGCCTCGCCGATGGCGTCAAGCGACTCTTCAACCGCCGCGTCGATAAAGCCGCAGGTATTGACGACCACCAGATCGGCGCCTTCATACGAGGGTGAAACAAGGTAACCCTCAGCCCGCAGCTTGGTGAGGATTTGTTCCGAATCGACAAGGGCCTTGGGGCACCCAAGACTGAGAAAACCGACAGACGGTATTTTAACGTTATTCATAGAGTTACAACATCTTCCTACAGTTCAAGATTAAGTAATTTTCGTTCAATTGGCCCCCTATTTCTGTGATTATTGATGCGCCCGTGGACTGCGTGTCAATGCGAAATCGTGGCAGTTCCCGAACCAGATTAACGAGGGTGATATGAGCATAGACACCAGGCACAACAAACTCTTTGAGCACACGCGAGAAGCAAAATCGACCTTGAACGGCCGGCGCGAATCAAGGGTCTCGGAATAATCTTCAAAAAACCGGGGAAAGCCAACCTACTTGTCGGTACTGTCTGGCTTTTTCGAGTCTTCGGCGACGAATCCAGGCATCTGGAAGCCGGAAAACATGTTCAGGGTCTGACTTTTCAACTGATCCTGCATCTGATGAATCATTTTCTTGCTTTGATCCATGTAG
>JANNNT010000497.1:0-3901 GCA_031398685.1 Rhodocyclaceae bacterium
TCGGCTTCGGCCTGGAGCCACTGTGACGGCTTTGCAGCAGACCACTGCAGACCTCTGGCTCGAAAAGCCCGTCAATGTTGGCATACTTGCCGCGTCCATCACCAATCTGCGTCGCCGCGCGGTTCAGTTTGTGCTGCCGCACGCAGAGCCACGACTCGGTGAAGAATTCAACGTCTGGCGACTATCCCCCAAAAACTGGACCCTCAGTTCCCCGAATTGCAAGGTGGCTAAGCTAGTGCGCGCGGAAACCGATTTCCTTCTCATGCTCGGGAGTGAACCCGGCGAGGCAATCTCGCGCGACCGCTTGATCGTCACAATGGGCCACCAGACCAAGGCCTACGACCCGCGACGCCTCGATACGTTTGCCAGCCGCCTGCGCAGGAAGGTGTTCGTCGCCTGCGGAGCGCCGCTGCCGCTACGTTCCGTACATTCCTTTGGCTACGCTTTCGCCGCTCCGGTTGAAGTCCTCGACTGATTCAGCGAGCTTCGGTTCCGACGCTGCAAGAATTGGTTGGTATTGGTAGGGAGTCGTTGGAGACAACGCGCTCTATTACTCACTAATATCTGTCACGGGAATAAATGGATTTGGCGGATCGAAAACATGGCGGTTTTTAACCAAAAGGACAACCCGAGCGCCTTTTTCGATTAGGGATTTAAATCCACAGCTAATCTGTTCTGAACCCGAAATACTCCACGAAGCTTGATCAAAAAGAAGACCGGATCGTAGCGATCAACTTGAATGAGAAATTCAGGAATGCAAAGGTCGGTGACAAATTATGCGCACGAACTCCAAAGTACGATTAGCCATAAATCTCATCTGTTCTTCCCACCCATCCAACCCTTCGAGAACCTGTCGCCGGAAAGGTTGGCCCAAAGGAATTACCCTCTCCGTTCGGTCCATGGAAAGGTATCACTAAGGATTTTCCGGAAGTAACGCTTATAAAAAAGTATGAATAGCCCTAGGAAAACGTCTCTGTAAAAAGCGCGGCATTCTTGAATAATTACAGAAAATGTAGTGGAAAGCCCCCGCGTGTGAATGGCGCGGAATAGGGAGCCAGCGTGGCGGAGCAAAAGGTAGCCAGTCGATTGCTTGAAATGGACTCTTGAGAGTCCGGGGTGTGCTGCTGGTTTTTTGTCTTGCCTTGGCCAACGGGCGTAGCGTAGCGGAGCACGGTGGCCAAGGCAAGACGGCGCCAATCAGTCGGTTTCGGTGGCCCCCTTTTCTGGCGCAGAATGCTCGAAGTTATTGGCCTTGGTCGCTGCGATTGGACTGTTTTTCCTGGCCCGCTTTTTCGAGGTCGCCAAACGGTAGCTCTCGCCATTCATCTCCAGGATATGAACATGATGGGTCAGTCGATCCAGTAGCGCTCCGGTCAAGCGTTCGGAACCAAAGACACTCGTCCATTCATCGAACGGCAGATTGCTGGTGACCAACGTGGCGCCGTTCTCGTAGCGCCGGCTGATCACCTCGAACAACAGCTCCGAGCCGACCGCCGTGAAGGGGACGTAGCCGAGTTCGTCAATGATCAGAAGATTGACTCGCGCCAACTGCTTTTGCAGAGCACGCAGACGGCGCTCATCACGCGCTTCCATCAGTTCATGGACCAGGGCCGCGGCGGTGACGAAGAGCACGCTGTAATTCTTCTGACAGGCCGCCAGACCCAAGGCCAGCGCGGTGTGCGTCTTGCCGGTGCCGGCGGGTCCGAGGGCGATGCAGTTCTCGCGTTGTTCGATCCATTCGCAACGTGCAAGCTCAATCACCAGTGATTTGTTGAGACTGGGGATCGCCTTGAAGTCGAAGGTGTCCAGGCTCTTGGTCTGCGGAAACCGGGCCTGCCGGATTCGCCGCTCCATGTTGCGCCTGTCCCGGTCGATCCGTTCCAGTTCGCACAAGCGCAGCAGGTAGCGCGGGTAATCGATTTGGGCACGGACGCACTCGGCCGCCACCTTCTCGTATTCGCGCGCGAAGGTCGGCAGCTTCAGCGATTTCAGGTGATGGGCCAGTAACACCTGCGGTGGCACCGACGCTTCTTCCGTTGCGGCACTCATGGCGATACCCCCATTGGCCCGTGGCTGATCCGCGCCTGCAGCAGCGCCAGATAGTCACGGATATCGGTGAGGCCAACCGTGGCTTGAGGAAGAAACGGATAGTCGGAGAGATTCAGTCGCGGTACGCGCCGTTCAATCTTGGCCAGGACCAGATGTTTAACGGCATCGTAGCTGATCGCTGAAAGTCGTAGCGCATCCTCAACGGCTACCGCTACTTCCACGTCGCCGAAGGTTTCGATCAGGCGCAGTACCTGGATATATTCCTTGCGACCTTTCTTGCCCATCCGCGCTTCGAGCTGGCGGCGCAGGCGCTCAAAGTCCTCGGGAAGGTCCCAGTCCTGCAAGGGCGCCGCCTGGTCCAGGGCATTCGGTTTGCGTTCCAGCAGCGCCAGGTAATGCAACGGGTTGTAGATGAATTCTTCCTTGGCGTAGCAACGTGCATGACGGGCAATGACTTCGCTGCCGCAGGCGATCACGACTGAATCGACGTAACCCCGGACCAGAACGTCGTGATGGCCATAGGCTGTCGGCACCGAGTAGTCGTTGCACCGGTAGCGTACCAGCGACAGCGAGGAGACACGGGTGGAGACTTTCTCGCAGGGATCAAAGACGTCTGTCGGCAGCGGCATCAGTGCCTGTCGGTCACGGACCAGGCGATCGCCGATACTTTCCTTCTTGCCGCGCAGGACGGCCACGTTGCGTTTCTCGCAGGCGTTCAGCAGTCGCACATTCAGTTCATCAATCGTGCGCACACGTGGGAGCGGAACCATGAAGTTGCGGCGGATAAAGCCGACCAGTCCTTCGACTTTGCCCTTGTCGTTGCCCTTCGCCGGGCGGCCAAACCGATCCTCGAACAGGTAGTGGCTCTGCAATTCGCTGAACGACTTGGTGCGCGTGCGCCTCCCGTCGCCAAGAATCCTGGCTACGGCGATCTTGGTGTTGTCGTACAGAACGGTTTGAGGAACGCCGCCCAGCCAGGCAAACGCGTCGACATGCCCGTCCAGAAAGGCTTCGGTTGTCTCGGCCGGGTAGGCTTTGACAAAGATGGCGTCCGAATGCGGCAGGTCCAGACAGAAGTAGTGAATCCGTGTCTTGACACCACCGAGATAGATGTCGGCTTCGCCGAAATCGACCTGGGCACGGCCGGGAGGGTGCGCCAGGGGAATGAAAACCTCCTGTTGCCGCAGGCGTTCCTTGGCGACGAATTCCCGTACGACGGTGTAGCCGCCTTGGTAGTCGTGTTCGTCACGCAGGCGCTCGAAGATCCTGACGGCCGTGTGCCGCTGTTTCTTGAGGGCTTCGCGGTCATCCAGCAGAATTTGATTGACGACCCCGACGAAGGGGCCGAGTTTCGGGGATGCCGGCCGGTCTTTGCGCTGATAGCCCGGCGGAACCGAATGGCGGAGCATCTTGCTGACGGTCTTGCGGCTGATGCCAAACCGTTTCGCTGTGGCGCGCTCGCTCTGGTTCTCAACCATCACGGCACGCCTTACTTTAGCGTATAGGTCCACTTTGTACATCCTTCCTGCCTTCCTCCTCGATCCATCGAAGATCGAAGATTAGGCGTCAGGACTGGTTTCCAACTACACCGCCACGTGGCTCCTTTTTGCGCCGCCATTTACAAAAGCATTTTCCCCTGGGAGTGGCGAGCTACGTTGCTTGCGCACGATGGCGATGTAACTGCCGATGTTGCTGGACAGTTTTCTCGACTACCTGACTCGGCGACTCATCTGGTGATCAGCGTCGGGGGCAACGATGCGCTTGGAGCGATGGTCGTCTTATCGCTTCCAGCAACTACCGTTAATGATGCGCTGTTCTCTCTTGCAGAAATTCGCAAGAGCTTTCAGCAGGA
>JANNNT010000152.1:0-18373 GCA_031398685.1 Rhodocyclaceae bacterium
GTTCCTTCTCCCCCGCAAAAATCCAGCGTATCGAGGAACGCTTGAACCATCGCCCAAGAAAAACTTTGGGCTATAAAACACCCCATGAGGTATTGTTCAATCTGCCGCCTACCCCTGTCGCAATTCGAACTTGAATTCGCAAGGTATTCCGCATAGCCAGTAAATATGCCGCTGTTCAAGCACATAGCTTGCAGATCGCCATTCCATACGGCCCGCAGGGTACTGCGATGCAGATTGGCATACGGCTTACAAGAGCAGTTTTGCCTGCTTCGACCCTGGCCCGGAACGAAAAATAGTTTCACTCCCGGGTAGGGTTGGCGGTCGGCCTGTTCGACAACTCCTTGACGACTCATTTTTCCAAGGAGCACTTGCCGTGATTTTCCCCCTTCGACTCACCACCCTGGCCGCCGGCGTCCTGCTGGCTTGCGCGGCCCACGCCCAATCCTCCCGGATGCCGCTCGACCGACCCGCCGAAGCGCTCGACAAGGCGTTGAGCAGTCTGGCCCAGCAGTCCGGGGTGCAGGTCTTTTTCGCCTCGGCGCTGGCCGCAGGCAAAACCGCCCCAGCGCTCAAGGGCAGCTACACCGCGCGTGAAGCGCTCGAACGGCTGCTCGCCGGCAGCGGCCTGCTGCTGCGCGCGCAGGATGACAAAACCTTCACCATTGAGCGCGCACCGTCCGCCCAGGGCGAGGCGACGCTGTCGGAAGTGCAGGTGATGGCGGCCTCGTATGAGCAGGTGGCCAGCGAGAAAACGCGCTCCTATACCATCGACAAAAGCCGCAGTTCAACGGGACTGAACCTGTCGATGCGCGAAACGCCACAATCGTTATCGGTCGTCACGCGGGCGCAGATGGACGATTTCGGCCTGACCAGCGTCAACGAGGTACTTGAGAACACCACCGGCGTCATCGTCGAGAAAGTCGAGACCGACCGCAGCTATTACACCGCACGCGGCTTCGACATCACCAATTTCCAGGTCGACGGCGTCGGCATCCCCTTCGTTTACGGCAACGTCATGGGCGATGTCGATACGGCAATCTACGATCGCGTGGAAGTGGTGCGCGGCGCCAACGGCCTCAGTTCGGGAACCGGCAACCCCTCGGCCACCGTCAACTTCGTGCGCAAACGCCCCACGGCGGACTTCCAGGCGTCCGGCGGAATCACGCTTGGCTCCTGGAACAGCCGGCGCCTCGACGCCGATCTTTCCGGGTCGCTGAACACGGCGGGCAGTGTGCGCGGGCGACTGGTCGTCGCCGGGCAGGCCAAGAATTCCTACCTCGACCGCTATGCGCACGACAAGTCGCTGTTTCACGGGATCATCGAAGCGGATATCGGCGAATCGACGCTGCTCACCGCTGGCCACACCCGCGAACAGAGCAAGGCCACGAGTCCGATGTGGGGCGCGCTGCCGCTCTATTTCAGCGACGGCACGCCGACTCACTACGATGTATCGACCAATCCTTCCTCCGACTGGTCCTCCTGGACGTTCAAGAACGAGACAAGTTTCGTGGAGCTGGCCCATCGCTTCGACAACGACTGGCTGATCAAAGCCGCCCTGACGCACAAGGAAAGCGTCTCGAACGGCAAGCTCTTCTACGTTTACGGCACGCCGGATCGCCTCACCGGCCTGGGCCTGTTCAGCTACCCATCGCGCTACGACGTCAGCAACCGGCAGGACATTGTCGACCTGAATGCCTCCGGTCCGTTCTTCCTGGGCGGCCGAAAACACGAACTGGTGGTCGGCGGCAGCTGGTCGAAATCCAGGCTGAATGACGAATCGAACTACGGCGTCGGCATCGGTACCGCCCTGCCCGACCTGGCGACCTGGAACGGCGACTACCCGGAGCCGGCCTTCACCGCCGCGATCGATGGCAGTTCATTCACCGATAATCGCCACAGCGTCTACGCCGCTGTGCGCCTCAATCCGGTCGATGACTTCAAGCTGGTGATCGGAGCCAACGCAACGTCCGTCGACAGCAGCGGCATCAGTTATGGCGAAAACCGGAAAAGATCGGAGAGCGCGATCAGCCCCTACGTCGGCGCGATCTATGACCTGAATGCCAATCTGTCGGCCTATGCCAGCTACACCAACATCTTCAGCCCACAGCACGAAACCGATATCAACCGGCAGACGCTCGATCCGGTCAAGGGCAACAGCAAGGAAGTCGGCCTGAAAAGCGAGTTCTTCGACAAGAAGCTCAACGCCTCCATCGCGCTCTTCCAGACCAAACAGCAGAACACGGCCGAGACCGCCGGCTATCTGGGCGCCCTGGCTTATCACAAAGGCGTGGACACCTTCTCCGAAGGTTTCGAGATCGACCTGTCTGGCCAACTGACGTCGCGCCTGCAGGCCAGTGCCGGCTATACCCAGCTGTCGATCGAGGACAAGGACGGCAACGACGCCCGCACCTTCGCGCCGCGCAAAGTCTTCCGCCTCTCCACGACCTACCGGGTACCGATGATCGAGCGACTGAAGATTGGCGCCAGCGTCAACTGGCGGGACGGCACCTACCGCACCCCGGCGGCCGGCATCACGATCAGGCAATCGAGTTATGCGCTGCTCAACCTGATGGCCCGCTACGATTTCACCGACAAGGTCAGCGCGACGCTGAACCTCAACAACGTGACCGATCGCAAGTACATCACCAGCTTGTACTGGGATCAAGGTTTCTACGGCGCGCCACGCCATGCAACGCTGGCCCTCAACTTGCAGTACTGACCGCGAAACACACCGGCCTCGCCATCCTGGGAGCCGGTGCAGCGCCTTGACCTCGGGCACCCGGCCACTAGCGGAATTGTTGCCCAGCTGTGCGTGGCCCGACCTACCCTGCATCACCGAGTCAACTCAGCCCTGTCGCACCGTTTCTCGGAAGCCAGCGGTCACCGATTCAACACGGCGGCTCGATCCATCGCTACCTGCCCTCGATCCCCAGCGCTTTTAGCGACGAGTGAATCGACCAGGATCCGTTACGGGTCTGCATCTCAGCAGAGCCGTAGAGCAGAATGGCAAAAACAAAGACGATCGCGAGATAGGCGTAGAGCCATTTTTTCAGCTTTGCATTTATTCGCACATCCTCTTTGATTGCCGATGCCGAGTACCAAACGCAGAGCAGACATCCCACCTGCCACGCCCCGAACTCCTGTGCCAACGGGATGAAGCTGTCGGCGACCATGAGGGCGATGCCGACCACAAGGGCGGCCTTATTGCCGTACTGAAATATGCGCATAGCGCCACTTTAGCGCATTCGCCCGGTTTCGCCATTTCGTCAGTTCAATTGACCAGAACTAATGGCCAGGATCAAGGTACGCGCAGTCCTTGCGCGGCTTTGAAACACAGTCGTCTATCGGCGCCGAAAAACGCGTGGTCTGATGAATTGCTCGCTGGCCGACGCGCTATCCCCCATCGTTAACTCAATTGCTGCCAACGAAAACGGCCCCCAATTTGGAGGCCGTCTTTAGGTGGTGCCGGTGTTACCGGCGCATTGGTCATCGTCCATCGGGCGTGTACTCTTCACGCTCCGGTTTGCGCCAATCGCTGAAATAAATCGCCAGCGCTTGCGGAACAAAAATGACCGCAAGAACAAAGACGATTGTGAGCAGAGAGCTGATAGTGTCCATAAAAATTTCCTTTCATAAAATGACGGGTGCTTTCACCCGACACCTGCACAATATCAAGAACTGTTTTCATTTGTGTTACGGCGTTGAGCCTCTTTCGTCGTAACTGTTTCCTGTTTTTGTAGCAGTACGTAACAAATTCGCATAAACACAACAGATTGCCGAGCAAGAAAATGTCATGCCGGGGATTTGATTCCAAACCCTATCTTGCGGCTGTCAGCTGGCGCAGGCCTTCTATGTCACGACTGGGAGCGCATCCAAAGAAACGACCGTATTCGCGGCTGAATTGCGATGCGCTTTCGTAGCCGACAGAAAAAGCAGCCGTCGATACGTCGCGATCTTCCGACAGCATCAATCGCCGGGCTTCGTTCAAGCGCAGCCACTTCTGGTACTGAAGCGGACTCATCGAGGTCAGGTTCCGGAAATGCTGGTGGAACGTCGAAGGGCTCATCTGTACATGGGTCGCCAGCATCTCGATGCGCAGGGGCTGGGCATAATTTGCCCTGAGCCATTCAACCGCTCGCGCGATCCGGTGACTTTGACTGCCCACGGAGGCCATTTGCCACAAGCGCCCGCATTGATCGCTGGTGAGCAAACGGTAATAGATTTCTCGCTCAATCAGTGGCGCCAGAACAGGGACGGCAGCAGGTTCATTCAGCAAGTTCACAAGACGACTGAATTCTTTCAGCAAGACGGGCGTTGTTTCACCCAGAAACATTCCGCGCTCCGAGGGTGATCCAGCAGGCGCCGCGAAGCCGCTCTGCAGCATGACCTCGGACAAAACTCGCAAATCAAGCTTCAGCATCAGACCGAGATACGGCTTTTCGGGCGTTGCCTCCACGATATGCATCATGGACGGCAGATCCAGTGAGGTAATCAGAAAGCGATTGATGTTGTAGGTGAAGGTATTGTCGCCGAGCAGCGCCTGCTTGGTTCCTTGAATGACCAGCGACGCGCATGGCTCGAGCGTGCAGTAGTCAGGGCGTGTCGGGCCTTCGCGGCGGAAGAACTTCAGATTGGGAATGAGTGTGGTTGCCTCCGTGGCGTCTTTGGTCCACGTGGTCAGAACTTGCGCCATCGAATGACGCAGTGCCTCGACGGCTTCCGCATCCTGAATGCTTAAGGTGGATTTCGGGTACATGACATCCTCCATTTCAGAGACGATCATGATAAGCCCTTCATTACGACACGTCGTGTTCGTCGTAGGAATAGGCAAATAATTGCGAGGATCGGACTATCGCCCTCGAGACGCCTCCCGCAACACTACCGATACCGAGCTTCATCGTCGCCGTTGGCGACTGACGCTCTCAACGCGAGCCGGGAAAATCCGTCGATGAAGCATGGACTCTCGGTTCGCCAAACGGATCGAACCTTCAAAGGAAACTCAGAAATGAGCAAACAGAACGACATCGAAAACATGGTTGAACCGCACGCCAGCCTCGACCTCGGCCGGCGCAAACTCCTGAAGTGGACCGGCGCGGGCGTAGCAACGCTCGCCGTGATGTCCGCCCTCAACATGCCGGCAACGGCTCAGGATATGTCCAACGGGGCCGCCAACTTCTATACCAGCGACAAGGTGACCGTGCAGAAGGTCACGTTCAAGAACCAGTATCAGATGAAAGTCGCAGGGAATCTTTTCATCCCCAAAAACCTCAACCGGAATGCAAAGAATCCGGCGATCATCGTTGGGCATCCGATGGGTGCCGTGAAGGAACAAAGCGCGAATCTCTATGCCACGAAAATGGCCGAGCAGGGATTTGTGACGTTGTCCCTGGATTTGTCTTTCTGGGGCGAAAGCGAAGGCAAGCCCCGCAACGCAGTGGCACCGGACATCTATGCCGAGGACTTCAGTGCTGCGGTCGATTTTCTGAGCACCCAGTCGTTCACTGACAGGAATCGGATTGGCGCCATCGGGATTTGCGGCAGCGGGAGCTTTGTCATCAGTGCAGCAAAAATCGACCCGCGCATGAAAGCCATTGCCACGGTCAGTATGTATGACATGGGCTCTGTCTCCCGTAATGCGCTCAATCACTCGCAGACACTTGAGCAACGAAAGAAGTACATTGTTGAGGCTGCGGAGCAACGCCATGCTGAGTTCGCTGGTGATCAAATCAAATACGTCGGCGGAACAGACCATGAGCTGAATGAAAAAACTCACCCCATTCAGCGGGAGTTCTATGACTTCTACCGTACCCCCCGAGGCGAATACACGCCTAAAAGCTCGTCGCGACAACTTACGACGCACCCGACTCTCACCAGCACTGTCAAGTTCATGAATTTCTACCCGTTCAACGACATCGAGACGATTTCGCCGCGTCCGATGCTGTTCATCACGGGCAGTGAAGCGCACTCCCGCGAGTTCAGCGAAGAGGCTTACAAGCTGGCGGCCGAACCGAAAGAGCTTGTCGTCATCCCAGGAGCCGGCCACGTGGATCTGTATGACCGTGTCAACCTCATCCCCTTCGACAAGTTGACGAGCTTCTTCTCCCAGCACCTCAAGTAAAGCGTCGCTTTCCGCATCCGGTCGGAATCTTCGCGGTTCCGATCAGGTGCGGAAAGCCGGAGCGGTGGCGGGCTGATCGTGGCGGCGATCCGGTTGTCGATCCTGCTGGGCGGCGCATTGGGTGGCGCGCTGCTGGATCACGTTTCGATCGATGCAACGTTCTGGGGAGGAGCCTTCCTCCTGATGCTCGCCTCGCTGATTGTCGGCAACGGGTCACGCATCATGCCCGAGGCGAGGCCACGGTATTCCGGGAAACAGGCATGAGCGCTCGCCATGCACCGGGTCCATCGGATTTTTTTGCATGTCACTGAACTTCACAAAAGGGAAACACCATGAGCAACAAGGTAAACGCTTATGCGGCCACGTCGGAAACGGCCCCGCTGGAACCGCATCCAATCGCGCGGCGCAATGCCCGCAAGGACGATGTTGAAATCGAGATTCTCTATTGCAGCGTCTGCCACTCCGATCTGCACACCGCACGCAACGATTGGGGCTGGACGACCTATCCGATCGTACCGGGGCACGAAATCGTCGGTCGGGTCATAGCCGTTGGCGCCGATGTCACGAAGTTCAAAAAAAGCGACCGCGTCGGTGTGGGCTGCATGGTGGACTCATGTGGGCATTGCGACGCTTGCGAAGAAGGCCACGAGCAGCACTGTAGCGAAGGCGCGACCTTTACCTATGGCGGCGCAGACCGCATCGACGGCACGGCCACGCAGGGCGGCTATTCGGAAAAAGTTGTCGTCAAGCAGGATTTCGTCGTGCGCGTACCCGATAGCCTCGATCTGAAAGGTGCGGCGCCGCTGTTGTGCGCCGGCATCACTACCTGGTCGCCGCTGAAGAACGCCAACGTCGGCCCCGGCAGCAAGGTTGCCGTGGTGGGCCTTGGCGGTCTCGGCCACATGGCGATCAAACTGGCAAAAGCGTTGGGCGCCGAAGTAACACTATTCACGCGCTCGCCCGGCAAGGAAGCCGATGCGAAGCGCCTCGGCGCGGATCATGTCGTGCTCTCGACCGACGCCGCGCAAATGGCGGCGGTCGCGGGCCGCTTCCATCTGATCGTGGATACGGTGCCCTATGTGCATGACCTCAACCCCTACATCCCGACCTTGTCCTGCAAGGGCTCGTTGGTGCTGGTGGGCTACCTCGGCCCGCTCGATCCGGCCTTGAATTCGATGCCTATGGTGCTCGGCGGCAAGGCAGTCGCCGGTTCGCTGATCGGCGGCATTCCGGCCACGCAGGAACTGCTCGATTTCTGCGGCGAGCACGGCATCGTGTCCGACGTGGAAGTCATCAACATGCAGAACATCAATGAGGCCTATGAGCGCATGCTCAGGAGCGATGTGAAATACCGCTTCGTGATCGATATGGCCTCGCTGAAACAAGCGGCGTAAGGGTCGCGGCGATCCCATGACGCGGCTTCCCGGGGTGGGGGCTGCGTTTTTATCTTCCGGTTGGAGCCATGTTCAAAAACTGGCTTTTCCTTTTGACGGCAATCATCAGCGAAGTTATCGCGACGTCGGCACTGAAATCGAGAGATGGCTTCTCGCGATTCTGGCCGTCGGTGGCCATGGTCGTCGGCTACGGGATCGCATTTTATTGTCTGGCACTCACCCTCCGGGTCATTCCGATGGGGTGGTTTATGCCATCTGGCCAGGCATCGGCATCGTGCTGATTACGCTGGTGGGCTGGCTATTGTTTGACCAGAAACTTGACCTACCCGCCGGGCCTGGAATTGGTTTGATTGCGGCGGGTGTCGTGGTGATGAACGTCTTCTCAAAGACAATGGGACATTAAGGCCGAATCGCTTCGATCGTTACATTCAAGGGGCCTCGAACGCTGAACGCCTCGATGCCGGTCTCGATGCGCCCAAGTCTGATGAGCCCCGGGGAATAAGCGAAATCCCGGTAGTAAATCGCCAGGTTGCCCCACGGCGCGTAGTAGCCGATGTCGCCGACTTCCGGGTCAACACCTGCCGGTGCGCTTTGGGTGGATAGCTTTCTGGGCAGGTACGCGATCTTCTCGGTGGAAGCGTGGTCTTCCAGTTTCAGGGTCGTCGGCAACAAGGCAAGGAAATCCCGGGCCGTTGGGTTGTCGCTCAGGGTTGCGGTCGTGGGCTCGCCGTTGATCGTCAGGCGAATCTTCATGGCTTTGGCCTCCGGGCTCAATGGAGCGGATGAGCGTTGCGCGGCGTTTGTCGATGAGGCATGGTCTGCTGCCGAGCATGCCGAAAACAGACTGACCAAGGTCAGCGCCAGGATCAGATGGCTGGCGAACCGCCGTGTCTGCGCCCACGTCGAGTTAGCACGCCCGTCGCTCGTTGCATCGTCAAGCAGAACTCGCTTGCTCAGGTGCTTCATTGGTTTCTCCCAGGATCAAAGAGGGATGCAATCCGACCTGCGCCATCCCACCACCGGGAAAAGCGCTGCCCTGGGTCATTCAACCTCAATGGCTCGCCAATCATGGGTGTAGCCAGCCGATATGGCTTGCCGTCACTCGCGGCACTGATGCGCTCGAAGGGTTCATTCCAGGCATGCCGGGCGATATTGAATCGTCCCACGTGCGCGGGCAGCAGGGCTTTGGCCTGCAAATCCTCTGACGCTTGTGCTGCTTCTTCCGGCGTCATGTGGATGTTGGGCCAGCGTGGGTCGTACTGGCCCATGTCGAGCGCGGCCAGATCGAAGCCGCCGAAGCGCTGTGCCAGTTCCTTGAAATGCGGGCCGTAACCCGTATCGCCACTGAACAGGATGCGCCGTTTTTCGGATTCCAGGACGAATCCGGCCCACAGAGTCTTGTTCCGGGTCAGCCAGCGACCTGAGTAGTGGCGCGCCGGCACGAGATGGATGGCAACATCGGAGGCCAACTCCTGCTTCTCGTACCAGTCGGCTTCACGGACCTTTTCTTGCACATAGCCCCAGTGTTCGAGATGTGCACCCACTCCCAGCGGAACGATCACACGCCCGACTTTGTCTTCCAGCGCAGTCACTGTGGCGTAATCCAGATGATCCCAGTGATCGTGGGTAATCAGCATTACATCGATATCCGGCATCTCGTCGACCGTATAAAGGCTGGTGCCGTCAAACGCCTGGGTCGAGAACGAAACCGGGGCGGCAAACGGGCTGAATACCGGGTCGATGAGGATGCGCTTGCCCGCGAGCAGCACGAAGTACGATGAATGCCCTAGCCAGACGACCGTGTCCTGCCTCGTATCCAGCGCCTTGAGATCGGTCTTGACGGTCGGAATCGGCTGCGCGGGCCGCAAATTCTCGACCCGTCGGAACAGGTCCCCGGCAAGAATGGAAAACGTGCTGTTTCCCTCAAGAAGCATCGGTGTGTCGACAAGGTTGCGGAATTCCCCGTCGACATAACTGGACGAGCGCTGGATTTTGTCCAGCCGCTCGCCTTCAGGGTACGCGCCGAATTTCGATTGCTGAAGATAGGCACACGCCCCCAGTGAAAGGACTGCGACAAGAGCAAATAGTCCGATCAACATCCCGCGCAATCTCGCCATTACTTGGTCCGTTTCTCGAAGACGTCTTTGGTTACCGGCAGCGCCGAGAGGGCATTGGGCTGGCCGACATAGAATGCCAAATGCGTGCTGGCCTCGACGGCCTGTTCCTGCGTAAACCCGTTGCCCATCGCCCGGTTGAGGTGATAGGGGATTGGCGCGACCTTGCCCGAGGCAATCAGTGTGCTAGTTTGAGTGTTCATTGTGGAGGTCCATCGACAGTTGTTCCGATGAGAGAATTTTCGTCGCCTTTGGCTTTAAATGGGTAGCCCGATCCGCGGAGTTTATTGCCTAATTCTCCGAGTGACGATGACGAACATTTCATTGCAGCCATTTGACTGAGCTGCCTAATGACCGCTATGAGCGATGACGCGCCAGAGGTTATGAGTCAGCCAGCAACACCTTTGCGACGGTATGCCCCACTCACCAAACAAGCCATCTGCATACGTCGATGCCCTGTTGCAGGCCAATCAATTCGGGCAATCGTCCCACGTGGCACGTTTAGTCCTTGGGGCCAGCGCAATCAAGGTGACTCCGCAAACATCTTGAGCTTGCCCAACGCCACATCCCACGCCCTGCCAATCACTTCCAGCGTTCGCTTCGCCTCCTCGATCTGCACCGGATCGAGTTGCCAGAGCCGTTCCCGTCCCTGCTTCACGTCGCGCACCACCCCGGCGTCGGCCAAAACTTGCAGGTGCTTGGTTACGCCCTGCCGACTGATATCGGTGTTCGCCGTCAGTTGCGCGATCGACAACGCGCCTCCCGCGCAGAGCACCGCCACGAGTTTCAGGCGTGTGGGGTCGCCCAGTGCGGCGAAGACGCTGGCGAGCGCCTCGCTGCAGTGGACGATCGCTGGCAGACCGGTGGTGCGTGAGCCCGCATCCTTCACCCTGTCGCTATGCACTGACATAACGCACGATGTTGTCGATCTGCGCTTCCCAACCGTGGCTGTTCATGCGGAAGGCTTCCAGGCGGCGGTGCGGCGGTACGTTGTCGAAGCCGGATTCCCGCACCGTTAGCAGCGTACCGTTGCCGGGCGCGTCTTTCAGCGTAAAGGTGACGAGCGTCGGTTGCTCCTTCTCGTAATCCACGGCCGGATCGACCGCATACGGATGCCAGCGGTACGAGAACAGGTCCTGCGGTTCGATGCGCTCGACGACCACGTCGAAGAGGACATGCTCGAAGCCGGAAATCGTGATCTGCCCACGCGTGCGCTGCCCGGGGGCAAAGGTCTGGCCCTGCAGGTTCGCGCCGAACCAGGTGCCGAATTCCTCGGGATTCGCGAGTGCGCGCCACACGCGTTCGCGCGGCGCATTGATCACGACGCTGCGTTCGATGGCGTTTGTGTCTGAGGTGGTATTCATGGTCTGTTCGCTCCTTGTTTCCGATTTCGCTTCACCCGTGCCGCCGCGTTTAGGGGCGTGCCATGGCCGGTCTCGATGAATTGTTGCAGGCTGACGTCCGGCGTCAGGCGAAAGGCGAGTTGCGTGCCCACCCATTCGTCCTTGTGCGCGAGCCGGTCGACGTCGATGTGCGCATCCGTGCCGCGCCAGCGCACCTCGCGGCCGGGGGCAGTAAAACTCTGCGGGTAGTGGTTCATGGCATCCTCCTTTAGACAACCATATGGTTGCATGTCAGAGTATGGAACAACTTGCCTATTAATGCAACTTTTTGGTTGCATTAAGTCTCGGAACCTGCCAGCGCGAGGTGGCTTCATTGTCCAGCATGCGCGCTGTACCCGCAGAATTTGCGGCGGCCAGTCGTGGCAGCCGCATGAATGACCCACTGGGGGCATTCCTTCCAAATAGGGGCTTCTTCAGCGCTTTGCAGGGGCCGGTGATTTCCTCTTCGTCGCCGATTTGGGGGTGGCGGTGCGGGGCTTGGCGGCGGCTTTGGTCGGTGGTCTGGCCGACGCTTTGGCCGTGACTGCCAAAGGCGGCGGTGGAGACATGGGCATGTCTCCAAGAAAGCGCTTGGCGGGGCAGATGGTGAACGCGGGGCATTTCTTGCAGCCAACGGCGATGGCGATCGGGCAAATAGTCACGGAGATTCCTCTTGTGGTGGCGAAAAGTTGTTCAGTATGGACCTGGCAAATGCGCGAGAGTAGGTAATTCCGCCTAACCGCCGGTGTCTTTGGGGTGTTCCGATTCACCGTTGTCATTGATCGCCGTAATGTGGCAACCGGCCATGATCGCCTCGGCCCGGCAAGATGCGCATTTTCGACCCCATGATAAAATCCGGGGCTTTTTTCCGGAAACGGCGGAGAGCAAGATGAACAACCTAATCCAAGGCGTTCGTGTATTTCACCCAAACCAGAAGGGATGGGGACTCGGGAAAGTGCTCAGCGTAACACCGGAGAGTATCGACGTTTTCTTTGTCGGCACCGGCGCCAAGCGCCTTTCACGATCATTTATCCAGCTCGAGATAGCCCAGGGGACTGCGGCCAAACATCGCCTCCTGGACAACCTGATCGACGCGTCACAAATCAGTAGCGCGGACTATGTCACCGCCGCCATGGCCATTGAACGTTTCCTGGTGAGCTACCCGGATGGGTTTGCGGCGCCCCGTTTTCTCAAGGACCTACGCGACGCCACCGTTCGTGCTCACCAGTTCAGCATCCAGTTGCTTGGCCAGGTGGAGCTGGCCGAACTCGTCGCAGAGCGCCGCTATCACGACGTCTGCGATCGCGCACGTCACGTCGAATCGCTGACGAATCTGCTGACCAAGAGTGAAAAGACGGTTTTTTATGGCGTCCTGGACCAGCCCGTCAACCAAAAGATATTCTCGCTTGGCTTAGCCGACCTTCTTTATGGGACGGATTCAGAAGAGGAGCGGTTCAAAGCCTTTGCTCGTACGCTCGATCTGCTGGAGATCAAGCGGTGGCCGTATGCCACGCTCTTCGGATTCATCCGGTTCCCGCAGGAAAAGGCCTTTATCAAGCCCACCGTGATTCAAAACGTGGCCAAGTCGTTGTGCTGGCGAATCAACTACAAAGCCGAACCGAACGTGCAAACCTATGCCGCGGTCCTGCGCCTCTACAACCACTTGCGCACGACCCTTGCTGAAGAAGGCATGATGCCCCGGGATCTGATCGACGTGCAGTCCTTCATCTGGTCCGTCGGCCAGAAATAGGGCGGAGAAGCGCGGCGTGATCAATGACCGCTGACTGATCATCAAGCGGCCAGTCAGCCAGTCAAATCGCCGAAATCCAATGCGACCACTCGCCGTACGGGATTTCCCGCTCGACAGTGGCTCCTAAAGATTATGAATCTCGATCTCTTCCACCGCGTCCGGCAACGCAAACCCGAACACCTTCGCATAAAAAAACAGCTCCGCCTCCAGTGTGCGCTGGATGTTTTGCGATTTCAGGAATCCATGGCCTTCGCCTTCAAACGCGAGATACGCTACCGGCACGCCACGCGCCTTCAATGCATTGACCATCAGTTCAGACTGTTGCGGCGGCACGACCTTGTCGTCCTGTCCCTGGAAGAAAATCATCGGACATTGCAGCCGGTCGGTGTGATTGCTCGGCGAGCGTTCACGGTAAATCTGCTCGCATTCCGGCGGTGGCGCGATCAGGTAATGGTTATAGTGCGACTCGAACTTGTGCGAGTCGTCATCCAGTCCTTTCAGATCACTCACGCCGTAGTAACTGGCACCGGCCTTGAATGTGTCGTGGAACGCCAAGGCGCACAGCGTCGTAAAACCGCCGGCGCTGCCGCCGCGGATAATCAAACGGTCCGGATCGGCCAGGCCGCGTTTCGTGAGAAAGTGCGCGCCGCTAATACAATCCTCGACATCGACGATGCCCCACTGGCCTTTCAGCGCGTCCTGATAGGCGCGTCCGAATCCGCTGCTGCCGCCGTAGTTCACATCCAGTACCGCAAAGCCGCGGCTGGTCCAGTACTGGATCGAAAGTTTCAAGGTGCTGGTCGCCATTCCAGTCGGGCCGCCATGGCTGATCACGATCAGCGGCGGCTTTTCGCCATCGGGGGCGACGCAATCGCCGTTCTGCGGCGGGTAATGGAACGCATGCGCAGTACGGCCGTCGACGCTCGGAAAACTGATGCTTTGCGGGATGGACAGATACGCCTGCGCCGGCAAGGTGTCGAAGCTGCGTGCCAGGACATCGACCTGGCCGCTCGCGACGTCGATTCGCGCAACTTCAAGTGGCGTGGTCGGCGAGCCGGCGATCAGCACCATGAAGCCAGGGCCGACATAGAGGTCCTGAACGTCGGTATAGGGGGTCGGGATGCTGTGCAGGGTACCCGCCGCAACATCGATACGGGCGAGGTGACTGACGCCGTTGTCGATATAGGTGCAGCCGATCTCACCGGCGGAGAGGAAACCGTACATCGAATTGCCCAAAGTCCAGTGAGGCCTGCCGAACTCTGCCGACTTCGGATGGACCGGCACGATATCGTCATCCTCGGCACGATACAGGTTCCACCAGCCGCTACGGTCGGACACAAAATACAGTCGGCCATCAGGCGACCATTCGGGCTGGCAAATCGATTCGGCGTCGCCGCCGGCGATTTTGCGCGGAGTGTCAAGCGATCCATCGTCCCGCACACCGGCCAGCCATAATTCGGTAGTTTCCCACGGCATGCGCGGATGGTTCCAGCACAGCCACGCCAGTTTCTCGCCATCGGGCGACAGTCTTGGTGCGGCATGGAAATCGGCGCCTTGCACCAGTACCCTTGTATCGCCACTGCCGTCCAGCGCCACGGCGCAGATTGTATTGACGGGATGCAGATCCGATTGCTCATGATCTTCCCTGACGCAGATGACACGCTTGCGTGATCGGTCAAGGACGAAGTCCGCATGACGATGTTTCTCGTTGCGGGTGATGCGCACCGGATCGGCGTCGCCCCGCCGGAGATAGAGACAGTTTTCGGCAAAGTGCGAAAACAGCACGCTATTGTCAAACGGCAAGTAGGCCGCACCGCCATATTCATGCACGCGGGTGCGTACGTTGAACGGAAACGGCGTGCACTCGCTGACGGCACCGCCGTCACGCGCGCGCAGCAACGTCATGCGCCCGCCTTCGGTCGCGCGGCCTTCGAGCCAGTAGAGGTCCGGACCAGTGGCATACGGCCGCGCCAGCGAGCGCGTTCCGGCCGCGACCAACGCGCCACTGATCGGAGACAGCCACTCGCCATACGGTGCTTTTTGTCGTGTCTGCATGAGATTTCCCCAAAAAGGATAACGGATCGCTTGATTTTATCGACCGGGCCGCCGGCAAGACAACTGCGTATTCCATTCGCCAGACGTCCCCGACACGGAAAATATTATCGTCCCAAGGTAGGGTTCACGGCCAGACTGTTCGACAACTCCTTGACGACTCATTTTCCCAAGGAGCACTTGCCGTGAATTTCCCCCTTCGCCTCACCACCCTGGCCGGCGTCCTGCTGGCCTGCGCGGCCCACGCCCAAACCGCCAGACTGCCGCTCGACCGACCCGCCGAGCCGCTCGACCAGGCGCTAAGTCGCCTGGCCCGGCAGACCGGCGTGCAGGTCTTCTTCGCCTCGGCACTCGCCGAAGGCAAAACCGCCCCGGCGCTCAAGGGCAGCTTTACCGCGCATGAAGCGTTTGAACTGCTGCTCGCCGGCAGCGGACTGGTGTTGCGCGTGCGCGACGGCAAGACCTTCACCGTCGAAAAAGCCCCGCGGCAAAACGCGGCCGCCGAACGGGACACGCCCGAACTCGCCACCGTAACCGTCAACGCGAGCGCCGACGCCTCGGCCGGCGGCCAGATCGCGCGCGGCGGCCGGGTCGGTCTCCTGGGCAATCAGGACATCATGGACACGCCGTTCAACAGCACCAGCTACACGCTCGACCTGATCCAGAACCAGCAGGCGCGCAGCGTTGCCGACGTGGTGCAGAACGATCCCTCGGTACGCGCCGCGCGCGGTTTCGGCAATTTCCAGGAGCTGTACGTCATTCGCGGCTTCCCGGTGTTTTCGGACGACATGGCCTACAACGGGCTGTACGGCCTGCTGCCGCGCCAGTACGTTGCGGCCGAACTGCTTGAGCGCGTCGAGATCTTCCGCGGCGCCAACACCTTCCTGAACGGCGCGGCTCCCGGCGGCAGCGGCATCGGTGGCGCCATCAACCTGTTGCCCAAGCGCGCGCCCAACGAGGCGTTGATGCAACTCACCGCCGGTGTCGAAAACGGCGGCCAGGGTTATCTGGCGGTCGATGCGGCACGGCGTTTTGGCCCCGAACAGAGCACCGGCGTACGCGTGAACGCCGTGCGCCGCGCCGGCGGCACGGCGGTCGACGATGAGCGCCGCGAACTGAGCATGCTGGCCGTCGGGCTCGACTACCGCGCCAGCAACGTGCGCCTGTCGGCCGACGTCGGCTATCAGGATCATCAGCTTGATCAGCCACGCCCGAGCGTGACACCCAATGGCAGCATTCCTTCCGCGCCCGATGCCGCGAAAAACTTCGCCCAGCCGTGGACCTATTCCAATGAGCGCCAGACCTTCGGCACGCTGCGCGGCGAAATCGATCTGAACGACACGGTCACGGCCTGGGCTGCCGCCGGCCTGCGCTACGGAAAAGAGAGCAACGTTCTCGCCAATCCGAGCGCCGCGGCCGACGGCAGCACCACCGCCTACCGCTTCGACAACGAGCGCGAAGACAGTGTGAAGACCGGCGAGGTTGGCCTGCGCGCCAAGGTCAAAACGGGCAGCATCGGCCACAGCCTGAGCGCCGTGGCCTCCACCTTCGTGCTCGATTCGCGCAATGCCTATGCCTTCTCCAGTTTCTTCACGCCCTTCGCCAGCAATCTCTATAACCTGGTGGCCTTAGCGGCGCCGGCCGCCGATTTCTTCACCGGCGGCGATTTGAGTTCGCCGAAGACCACCGAGAAAACCAGGACATCAAGCTTTGCCCTCGCCGACACCGTCTCCTTCGCCGAAGACCGCGTGCTGCTGACGCTGGGCGCACGTCACCAGACCATCGAAAGCCACAGTTACAACTACACCACCGGGGTGGAAGAGTCGGACTATAAAAAGAGCCGGGTCAGCCCGATGGCCGGAATTGTGTTCAAGGCGACGCAACAGATTTCGCTCTACGCCAACTACATCGAAAGCCTGGCCAAGGGCGACATCGCGCCTACGCTCAGCGGTGGCGTGCCGGTGACCAACGGCGGTGAGGCCCTGGCGCCCTATGTCTCGAAACAGAAGGAAATCGGCGTCAAGTACGACGGCGGCCGTTTCGGCGGCGCGTTGAACGCCTTCACCACCCGCAAGCCGAGCGGCTTCGTGGTCGGCACTACGTTCGAAGTGGCCGGCGAGCAGCGCAACCGGGGCGTCGAACTGAGTCTTTACGGCGAACCGCTGCGCGGCGTGCGCGTACTCGGCGGCATCACCACCCTCGAGGCGAAGCAGACAAAAACGGCCGGCGGCACCTTCGACGGCAATGACGTGATCGGCGTTCCGCACCGCCAGATCAACGCCGGGCTCGAGTGGGACGTGCCGGCGCTGCGCGGCCTGACGCTGACCGGCCGGGCGATCCACACCTCGGCGCAGTTCGCCGACGCCGCCAATACGCTTGAACTCCCGGCCTGGTCGCGCTTCGACATCGGCGTCCGTTACATCACCAGCGTCGGCAAGCAGGCGCTGACGCTGCGCGCGCGCGTCGAGAACGTGACCGACCGCAGCTACTGGGCCTCGGCCGGCGGCTACCCGGGTGCCAATTACCTCGTGCTTGCGCCGCCGCGTACCTTCGTGCTGTCGGGCACGATCGATTTTTAGAGAGCGCCTAAACAGCCGTCATTCCGGCGAAAGCCGGGGTGACTCAGCCCTCTTGGTTCTTCTCACTTTTCACCGTCCCTCCGAGATCTGAATGCGCCCGCTCTTCGTCCTGATCCACCGCTACGTCGGCCTCCTGATGGTTCCCTTCCTCTTCGTCACCGGCTTGACCGGCGCGATCATCTCGTGGGACCACGAACTCGACGATCTGCTCAACCCGCATCTGATGGAGGCGCCTGGCCGCGGGCCGGCCATTCCCTCACTCGAACTGGCGCGGCAGATCGAAGCACGCGACGCGCGCGTGCAGGTCAGCTTCACTCCACTCTCGGCCGAAGCCGGCGAATCGCTGCACTTCGGCGTTGAACCGCGTATCGACCCGGCCACGGGACGGCACTACGAGACCGGCTACAACCAGGTCTTCATCGACCCGGCGACCGGCGCCGAACTGGGCCGGCGCGAATGGGGCGCGGTGTGGCCGATCACTCGGGAGACCGTCGTTTCCTTTCTCTACAAGCTGCATTTCAGCCTGCACCTCCCGGTGCTGTGGGGCAGCGACCGCTGGGGCATCTGGCTGCTCGGCGTCATCGCCATTCTGTGGACGGTGGATTGCTTCACCGGCGTTTACCTGACCTTTCCGGCACGCCGCCGTGTTATCGACGAGGGGGGCGAAATTACTTCGGAAACTGGGCGACGCTCATGGTGGCAACGCTGGCTGACGTCCTGGCGCGTGCGCCGCCGCGCCGGCAGTTACAAGCTCAACTTCGACCTGCACCGCGCCGGCAGCCTGTGGACCTGGGGCCTGCTCGTCATCCTGGCCTTCACCGCCTTTTCGCTGAACCTCAACCGCGAAGTTTTCTACCCGCTGCTGTCCACCGTCTCGCAGGTCACGCCGACGCCTTTTGATACGCGCGTACCGGTTGATCCGCTGCACCCGATCGAAGCCAGGGTCGGTTTTGCCGGGATCGTCGAACGCGCTCAGGACGAAGC
>JANNNT010000507.1:0-4491 GCA_031398685.1 Rhodocyclaceae bacterium
CAGCACCGCCTGGCGTCTTCACGCTGACCGTTCCCACGGGCGGAGGCCGGCCCTGAAACGCCGCCCGCATTGACGCCAATGCAGATTCTGCAGACGCGTTACGAGAATGCGGTCCAGTCATTGCCCAAGAGCGCCCGCCAGTGGGATTCGGTGGTCAAGCAATGGCGACTGCTGGCCGATTTCATCCGTTTTTCCCGGCGCAAAGAAGCGGCCACGTTCGCCGAAGCGCTGTTCGCATTGGCCGATCATTTTGCCCCACGATCAAAGGAGCCCAACCATGTCCAGCAAACTCATCGAGCGCATTGATTCACTCGGCCCCAAGAAGATCCTGAGCTGTGACGGGGGCGGCATTCTTGGCTTGATCAGCGTCGAGATTCTGGCGCGGCTCGAAGCGGATCTGCGCGCCAGACTCAACACGCCCGATCTGGTGCTGGCCGACTGGTTCGACTTCGTCAGCGGCACCAGCACGGGCGCCATCATCGCCGCCTGCATCTCGACCGGGATGTCGATGGACCGGATTCGCGAATTCTATGTCGGCAGCGGCGAGCAGATGTTCGACAAAGCCTCGGTGTTCAAGCGACTGCGCTACAACTACAACGACGAACCGCTGGCGCAAAAACTGCGCGACGAGCTGAACCGCGCCCTCGGTTACTCCTCGGTTGCGCCCCCGGCCACGCTGGGCGATGACGGGTTGCGCACGCTGCTGATGATGGTGCTGCGCAATCACACCACCGATTCGCCGTGGCCGGTACGCAACAACCCCCGCGCCAGATATAACCAGCTGGAACGCAAGGACTGCAACCTCAAGCTGCCACTGTGGCAACTGGTGCGTGCCAGCACCGCCGCGCCGACCTTCTTCCCGCCCGAGGTCGTCACGTTCGCGCCGGGTTCGCCGGACGAATACCAGTTCATTTTTGTCGATGGCGGCGTAACGACCTACAACAACTCCGCCTTCCTCGCCTTCCAGATGGCCACCAGCGCGCCCTACCGGGTGAACTGGCCGACCGGCACCGACCGCATGCTGATCGTGTCGGTGGGTACCGGTAGCGCGGCGAAGGCCCGGCCGGGACTCGAAGCCGACGACCTGTGGCTGCTGGACCATGCGAAAAGCATTCCCTCCGCGCTGATGAACGCCGCCGCCTCCGGCTGGGACATGGCCTGCCGCCTGCTCGGTGAGTGTCGCCACGGCGGCGAGATTGATCGGGAGGTCGGCGACATGGTTGCCGCGCCGGACGCCCCCAACTGGACCGGCAGCAAGCAGTTCGCCTATGTCCGTTATGACCCGGATGTCACGCGCGAGGGGCTGGATGCGCTAGGGCTGAAGGATATCGACCCGGCCAACGTGCAACGCCTGGATTCGGTCAGCTTCATCCCGGAAATGCAGCGCGTGGGCACGGCCTACGCCGCTACCCACGTCGATATCGACGACCATTTAGAGGGGTTCATCTGATGGCGACCTGTTTTGTTGTTCAGGGCTTCGGCAAGAAGACCGATTTTACCGACGGGCGTGTGCTCGATCTCGACGCCTCCTACGCCATCATCAAGGAAGCGGTGGAAAGTGCCGGGCTGCACTGCCTGCGCGCCGACGAGATCCAGCATTCGGGAACCATCGACGTGCCCATGTACCAGCAGTTGCTGCAGGCCGACCTGGTGATCGCGGACCTGTCCACCTACAACGTCAACGCCGCTTTCGAACTGGGCGTGCGCTACGGACTGCGCCCGTACGCCACCATCATCGTTGCTGAAGAGGGCTTCAAGAACCCGTTCGATGTCGGCCATATCGTGATCCGGCGTTACAAACACCTGGGCGAAGACATCGGCACCAAGGAGGCGAAGCGCTTCCGCGATGACCTGAAACAGACCATCACGGACATTCTGGCCAAGGGAGCGACCGACAGTCCGGTCTACACCTTCCTGCCCGACCTGACGCCGCCCTGGGCAAAACCGGCCGTTGGCGGCGCGTTGCTGTCACCCACTCCCGTTTCCACTGCGCTTCCTGCCACTGCTTCTGCCCCGGCTCCAGCGCCTCCCATGGTGAAACGTGATGGCATGGCCTTCGCTCTGCCCAGATCCGCTGACGATGAGCCAATCCCCCATACCGCCAAAGCCAACCTGGAACAGGCCGAGGCGATGCTGCAGACCAGTGATTTCACCGGTGCCTGTGCGCTCTTGCAGGAAGTTCGCAAGCAGCGCCCCAACGACAGTTTCGTGATCCAGCAACTGGCCCTCGCCACCTACAAGTCGAGACAGCCTACCCCCGAAACGGCGCTGAGCGACGCCCGAAACCTGCTGATGGCCTTGAATCCGGCGACCACCAATGACCCGGAAACCCTGGGTTTATGGGGTGCCATCTACAAGCGCCTCTGGGAAATCAAGCATCTGGAGGCCGATCTGAACGAGAGCATCGACGCCTACAGCCGTGGCTTCCAGCTCAAGCAGGATTACTACAACGGAATCAACCTGGCCTTCCTCCTGGATTTGCGCGCCTTGCGCACGCTGAAAGCCGGCTTGCGCGATGAAGGCATCACCGATTCAATCCTGGCCAAACGAATCCGGCGCGAAGTCATCAAATACACGGAGCCCTTGCTCGCCACGGATTTCGGAGACGACAAACGCTACTGGATCCTGGCTACCCTCTGGGAAGCCTCAGCGGGACTGGGCGACACCTTGGCCTCCGAGAAATGGGCCGTCCAGGCGCGAGCGTTGAAAATGGCCGAGTGGATGACCGACACCACCGAGAAACAGATCCAGGCCATGCTGGACACGCAGGCAGAAATTGCGCTGCTTGGCCAATCGTCATGAGGCCGCAAATCGAGTAGCGCTTTCGGGTCAGGTGACTCATGTCCGGACTATTCATCAGCTACCGTCGCGACGACCAGGCCGGTTTCGCCGGACGACTCGCCGATGCACTGGAGTCGGCCTTTGGGGCGGACAATGTCTTTCGCGACATTGAGGATATTCGCCCGGGAGACGATTTTGTCGACGCCCTGCACCAGCAGTTGCACAGCGTCGATGTCATGTTGATCGTGATCAGCCCGGCGTGGCTGAGCGCAAGCAGCAACGGCATTCGCCGCCTGGACGAGCCGGACGATTTCGTCCGGATGGAAATTGAAACTGGATTGGAATCGGGCAAACCGGTACTGCCCGTGCTCGTCGGCGGCGCCGCGATGCCGACTGAAGAGGACTTGCCAGCGGCAATCGGCGCGCTGGCCCGGCGCCAGGCCTTTGTTCTATCCGACTCCGGCTGGTCGTCCGATGTGGCTCGCCTGGTGGAATCCATCCGGCCCTTGCTGCCGTTCCGGCGGGGCATTTCCCGGCGTTTGGGGTTGACCTGGGGCGTGGCCGGAATCGCGCTGCTTGCGCTGCTGGCTGCGGGCTTGAAAGGCTATCGGCCGGGCGCATCTGCCCACCTGCCGAATCCGGTTTCCACAGCAATGTCAAACAACCTGGCCGGACGCTGGACAGCTCAGGTGAACTACGACTGGGGCGCCGTGCACGAGGAAACCTTCGAGCTGAAGCCGGATAACGACGAAGTGCACGGCACCGCCAGTTATCTGGGTGTGGCGCGCACCGTGGAACAAGGCCGGCTCCAGGCCGACCGGGTGAGTTTCGTCACCCATAGTCAGGAGGTGCAAGGCGATACCACCCGCGACGTAACCCATCGCTATCGCGGCGAACTCAAGACGGGTGAACTTCATTTCATGCTGGAAAGCAGCGGCGGCCAGTCGTCGCATCCCCCCGTGGAATTTATTGCCCGACGGGCTTCGCCATAGCGCGACTGCACCGAAAGCAGCAACGGTTGCCCTTCATGGCGTTTCTCCGCGCGTGACCGCCTGCGCTTCCAGCTTGCCGCTGGCCGCCGCGACGGCCAGAGCCACCCGTTCGCGCATGTTCTGCCAGTGGCTGCCCTCCCAGAATACGCGCCGGCAAACGTCGCAGGTGCTGAATCGCTGCCGCCGCTTGCGCACTCCGGGGGGCAGAGCATCCATCACCAGTGCCTTGTCTACGTGCCGGAGCGGCGTATTGCACTCCAGGCAGAGCGTCAGCGGCTGCACGCTGCCGGCCAGATCAAGGCGGACGATTATTTCGCGCAACTGCACATCCGGTTTCAGCGAATGGACGTAGCAGCCGTGGCTGATCCCGCGCCGTTTGAGCAGTTCGCGGTCACGGGTCAAAACGATGCGGCCGTCACGTACGGCGATGCGTTCAATCTCTCCGTCATCAAGCGGGTTATCGTAGAGCGTATCGAATCCGGCCATGCGCAGCAGACGGGCCAGCCCACCAAGATGTGCGTCGGCGACAAAGCGCGTCACACGCAAGGGATGAGCGCGCAGACGCAGCAGCGAGCTGACGTCGAAGGCCTCGAACTTCGGGTATACGGAAACCCGGTCGCCCTGCCGCAAGCGCTGTGCAAAACCAACCGCGACACCGTTGACCAGAATCAGCTCGACCTCGGTGTGCGGTACGCCAAGCGCCTCGATGACATGCTTG
>JANNNT010000525.1:0-3516 GCA_031398685.1 Rhodocyclaceae bacterium
AAGAAACGCCCATAGCATCAACATGATCAGAAGACTGCCGGGCAATCTTGCGGAATCCGCCAGTTCGAGCTTGCCGCCCACCAGCAAGGCGACGATGCCGACGAAATTGATACACGCCATCTTGCGGCTGCTCGTCGTCGAATCACCGTGAAACTTCCACACGCCCGCAACGTGCCCAACGGTGTTGATAATGAAGTAGGCGTACAAGGCGACTGAGGTCAGGTCCGGGCGCAGCTGGGCGGAAAGCGCAACGAGCACCACCGCCCAGATGTGAAGGGCATCGAATAAGGAGAAGGAAAAATCCGGATTCGAGGGGCCGTGCGCCAGATTGCGCACCCACTCGATTGAAAGGTAAAGCGTTAGCAGCACGAGCACCGCCATTCGCCCGATTGCTTCGTAATCAAGCGGCTTGCCTACTGCTTCGAGAAGAAGCGTAAACAGGGACCAGAAGACGTTCCCCGCGGCGGCGGGCCAGAACACACTATCGAAGAGACTCTTTAGTTTGGCTTTCATGGAATGTGTTGATTGTTGATGTGCTTCCCTTTGATTCAACTGCTTTTCCAACGGATTAAGCACTTGCGATGCAGGCTATCTCATGACATATACTGAACACATCATCCAAATGAATGATCTACCGCACAGACTGGACTGACTCGTGAGGCCTGAGCCTTATTTGACGGTGATTCATCAACAGAGAAACCGGAGGGACGGGTGTTTGACGAACCTAACGAACTTGATCGATTGGCTGGACAGCTATTTCAGGGTGCCATCACCCCTGAGATGTTGCCGGAAGTGATTGCCTCCCTGGCGGCATGGTTGCAGCCAGCGATGGGTACTGACTCAGCTAGTGGGCACGGAACGGTCGATACGGCTGCGTATTGCCCACTGAGCAAAGACGGCAATCTGGATAACGCTCCCTGCCAAAGGATGCGCCAGACGAACGGTGAACCCGCCACTCCGGAGAATCAATGTGCCGTGTGCGTGATATTTGACGATAGCCGGCCGAATTGGCGCCGAATTATCGATTTGTTCATGCATTGCCGGGCACTGAGGGAATTCGCGGATCGCGCGGTGAGTTGGGCTCACACCAGTCATGTTGCAGCCATAATCCTGAAACAGGACGGCCAGGTGCTTGACTGCGACTACCGTGGCGAGTCGTTTCTCAAAGCAGGCAATATCCTGCGAGTGACGGGGGGGCAGCTGTGCTGTAGCGAGATGAGCTTTCAGCCGAACTTCGTTCTGGCACTCAAGGAAACGGCGAGCTCAGGCCGAACGACAAACATTCTCCTGCACGCTCCGGAACAGCCTGACAAGCGTTTCAGCCTGACACTCACGCGACTGCAGCAGCGGCCGGCAGCCGCAAACGGTGCTGGATCAACTGGCGCTCCAGACCTCTTGTGCCTGGTGGCGCCGCTCGACGGGCGGCGAATTGCGACGGCGCGACAATTGATGGATTTTTTCGGTTTGTCCGGAGCCGAGGCACGTCTGGCACGCGCTATTTGCCATGGCGATTCCGTCGACGAATACGCCCGAGATCAAGGTTTGCGGCTGCCAACGGTACGCACTCAACTCAGCTCGATTTTCAACAAAACCGGCACCGAGCGACAAGCTACGCTGGTGCGTCTCATTGTCGGCATTCCTGTGGTGCGTGATTCAGTTTAGCTTTCGTTGCGGTGAACCGTGGGGCCCGAAAGAGCGAGACGGTTGGTGGTGTCCACCGACTATCGCAGGTAATGGCGATGGCTTCGCGGTGCGTCTCATTGGAGGACTCCCGGTGGCGCGTTACCCCGATGTGTTTCTCTTATCTGTTGAACATTTCAAGTAAACAGGTCTCTAAAAAACGGCACATCGACACCTATCAAATACGGAGGGGCGACCAATGTTCTGTCCATCATGTAGCCACAAAAATATCGATGAGGCCAAGTTCTGCGCGAAATGCGGCGCCCCATTGCGGGTGCCTCCACCTGCTCCCTTTCCGATTCGGCCGCCGGAAGCAAACCCCGTCGTGTCGGATGTCATGAAATGGGGCATTACGGCGGGTACGGTCGTTTTCCCGCTGCTGGGCATCGTCATGGGCATTATCTACATGCGCGATGCCAGCCCGGAGAAAAAAGCGGTAGGCAAACTGTGGCTGGGGGTCGGCATCGGCATCGTGGTCCTTTATGTCATGGCGCAGAGTTGAAAAGCCTATGGCGCATGATGTCTTTATCAGCCATTCATCGACGGACAAACCCATTGCTGACGCAGCCTGTGCAATGCTGGAGTCGCACGGCATCCGCTGCTGGATAGCGCCGCGAGATATTCTCCCCGGCATGGGCTGGGGCGAGGCCATTATTGACGGCATAAATGAGAGCAAGCTGATGGTTCTGGTGTTCTCCTCCAACGCCAACAAGTCAGCCCAGATTACCAACGAAGTCGAACGCGCGGTTCATAAGGGGCTGCCCATCATTCCCTTTCGCGTCGAGGATATAACGCCGTCCAAGTCGCTCGAGTTTTTCATCAGCACTCCCCACTGGCTTGATGCCTTGTCGCCGCCCGTCGAGCAGCACCTGGGGCGACTCGCCGAGACAATAAAACTGCTGATCCTGAAGCTGCAGCAGAACCTGCCCGAAACCGAAACACCGGGAAATGAAGGCCCCCGAGCGGAGCAGGCGAAAGCCAGGGTTCCACCTGAAGAAGCCACTGCACTGAGCTTTTGCATCCAGTGCGGAAATCGGCTCAATTCCGGTGACGTTTTTTGTACGGGTTGCGGCAAAAAAACGCGATAAGCAGCGAAAAAGGCTCCGGTATTCGCCCAGTTCAGCCGCGATACGTGATGCGATAGATTGCGTCGGCATAGTCGTCCGCCACCAGCAGCGAGCCATCGGGCAACACCAGCACATCGGCAGGGCGTCCCCAGGTGGTTTCGCCCTGCAACCAGCCACTGGCGAAAACATCATAGGACACCGCCTTGTTGCCCTGCAGACGAACCAGCGAAATACGGTAACCATTCTTCTTTGAGCGGTTCCACGAGCCGTGCTCGGCAATGAAAATCTGGTTGCGGTATTCCGGTGGGAACATCGTCCCGGTATAGAAGCGCATTCCCAGCGAAGCGACATGGGCGCCCAGCTTCTGTGCCGGGGCGGCAAACTCCGCGCATTGGCGCCTGCTGCCGAAATCCGGATCGGGAAGGTCGCCGCCGTGGCAATACGGATACCCGAAATGCATTCCGGCGCGTGGTGCGTGATTGAGTTCATCCGGCGGCACGTCGTCGCCGAGCTGATCGCGGCCGTTTTCGGTGAACCACAACGCCTTGCTCTGCGGTTGCCAGTCAAAGCCGACGCTGTTGCGTACGCCATGGGCATAGACCTCAAGACCGCCACCATCCACATTCATGCGCATTATATTGGCGTAGCGCCGGGTATCCGGTTCGCAAATATTGCAGGGCGCACCGACCGGCACGTAGAGTTTGCCGTCCGGGCCGATGGCAATGAACTTCCAGCCGTGGTGGGTATCGGTGGGCAACGCGGCGGTGAC
>JANNNT010000548.1:0-5209 GCA_031398685.1 Rhodocyclaceae bacterium
CAACAGCCACTATGCACTTTCGCTCATGCACACGCTGACGGCCATCGGCTGGGGCGGTGTGGTCGTCCATTTCCGGGGATGTTCCGGCGAACCCAACCGCCTGCCCCGCGCCTACCACTCGGGCGACAGCGAAGAGATCGACTGGATACTGCAACGGCTGAAACACCGGCACCCTGAACGACCGATCTTCGCCGTCGGCGTCTCGCTCGGCGGCAATGCCTTGCTCAAGTGGCTGGGCGAGCGCGAGTCATCGGCTGCCCGCTACCTCTGCGCGGCGGCGGCGATCAGCGCACCGCTCGACCTGACCGCGTGCGGCCACCATCTGGGACGTGGCTTCAACCGCGTCTACACCAAGCACTTTCTGCAAACACTCAAACCCACCGCAGCCGCCAAGCTGAAACGTTTTCCCGGCCTGTTTGACGAACAACGCCTGCGCCAGGCCGCTACCGTTTATGAATTCGATGATCTGGTCACCGGACCACTGCACGGCTTTGCCGGCGCGGATGATTACTGGCGACGCGCCTCCTGCAAGCCCTGGCTGACCGCCATCCGCTTGCCGACACTGGTACTCAGCGCGCGCAACGATCCCTTCCTGCCGTCCCACGCGCTACCGAGGCCCGACCAGGTTTCTGCCGCGGTGAAACTCGAAATCCCGCACGAAGGCGGCCACGTCGGCTTTCCCACGGGAAGTCTGCCCGGACGAATCGACTGGTTGCCGCAACACATTCTCAGTTTCTTTACGGACCACGGGTAACAGCAACCCGAGCGGGGCTCCAGGCAACCCGGCCAGGCTTTTCGAAACGCCGAAATTCAACGCTATGTGCTGTACCGCACAGACTGACACCCAAACCGAGTCCACGGTGTAAACTGGACGAGTAACGTGGCATGTTGAATCAAAAGCGGGATTCAATTTATGGATGATAGGCACAAAACACCCAGTGACTTGAACGAGGCCAGGGAGTTGAACCAGAGCATTGAGCCGATCTGGCATTTGCTATACCGCTTTCTTTGGCCCTTTCAGTATTTCCGGGACGTCACTCAAGGTAATCAACGACAGCAACAGCTTAACTACCAGCATAATCGGTCGATGCGCTTCTGCCTGCCGGGATTTATGCTCAAGTGGTCCGCACTTTCCGCGCACTGGTTTGCCTGGGGAGGCTTTCTGGACAGCACGCTGAGTTTCACCCTGCTGGTAGCCAGTTGTTTCGTCGCCGGGTGCTTGGCCCTGATTGTTGTGGTTCTGCTGGGTATCGACTGGTTGTGGCTAGATCGATTCACAAAGCGTTTTTAGAAACCGCTGCATCGCCGTACGCAATGACCATCCCACGTGGTCGGCAGTGCGTTTATTTTGCTGGCCCGACGATCCGCATTTCACCCTTGCTCACGGGCTCGACCATGACAACATCCCCGATGTTTGGCACCTTATCCAGGACTTGCGAGACCATAAACACACGTCCCGTAGGCGTGCGCAGGACATAAACGCGCTCAGTCGGCACGCTCGCGCGCCCCGTTGATATCCCCGTAACCGTTGCCGTTATTCCGGGTGGCCTGGAGATACCCGCACAGGCCGACAGAACCAAAGCAAGACAGAGGCTTACGACCTTAGGCGACATCCTCAATTACCCCCGGTCTGGACGCGTTGAACCAACTCCGCACCTTCGTTGGCCGGACTATTCACCTGCTCGCTCACCGCGTAGGCCTCCATATCGTGCTCGGCGTAAGGGGCAATCAGGGTGTGTAGCTGATTTACGTCATTCACGCTCGGGTCCAGCCACTCGGCATAGTTTTCGGGGCGGATAATGACTGGCATCCGGTGGTGAATTTCTGCCATGAGTGCGTTTGCGGCAGTGGTCAGGATAGTGAACGTGGCTACTTCACCCGCTGATCCTTTCCAGAACTCCAGCAACCCACCCATGGCGAAGGGCTCTCCATCCTTCAAGTGAATCAGGTAGGGCAGCTTCTGCCCTGCCACCGTTTTCCACTCGTAGAACGCGTCGGCAGGAACCAGAACCCGGCTTTGCCGGAAGGCCTGCCGGAACATGGGCTCGATGGCCGCAGTCTCGGCCTTGGCGTTGATTGGTTTGGGCAGCGTTTCGGTGACCTTGGCCCAGGATGGAATCAAACCCCAGAGCGCCAGCAGGAAACTGCGATTGCCTGCCGAGTCAGCGCGAATGAGGGGTGCGACCTGACCGGGTGCAAGGTTGTAACGAGCACCGAAAGCAAAGCCGTCATCCGGAACGTTAAACTGGTTTCGGAGCTCAGGCATGGGGTGGTAAAGGGCGTAGCGTCCACACATAGGCTCAGCATAACGCAACTTTCGGCGACAAGCGATTGCCGAACGACGCGTGGATTGAGTCAAAAAGTCTGGTCATCTGGTGGAAGATGCGGCTGGCCAGCCAAAAGCGAGATGGTTCGCCCCTGATTCCATTACTATTTTTCCCTAGGGCGGATTGATTTGGCTGTGGCGCCTCTTCCCATGGGTGTCGGTGATAAACAGGAAGCGCAAGCTGAAGCGAGAGGTAAGCCCCATGAACGTACAACCGTTGATGTTATTTCTGCACCTTGCCAGCGTCGTGGTCTGGGTTGGCGGCATGTTCTTCGCTTATGTCTGCCTGCGGCCGGTAGTCGTAGAACTGTTCGAGCCACCTCAGCGTCTGCGCCTTTGGCGTGGGGTATTTGCCCGCTTTTTTGCCTGGGTCTGGTGGGCAACAGTACTGATTGCGGCGAGTGGACTGATGATGTTTGTGCCGCATGGCATGGCCGCGGCGCCACCGAGCTGGCACCTGATGCTGACCAGCGGGGTCGTCATGATCGCGATTTTCATCTATGTTGCGACCGGCCCGTACGCTACCCTGAAACGTGCGGTCGAGGCCGAAGACTGGAAAACCGGTGGAGCAGCCTTGAATCGCATCCGGCAAATGGTCGGCATCAACCTAACTCTTGGATTCGTGACAATTGGCTTCGCCACCCTTGGACGCTACCTCAGCTAGTCGACATGCCCCGGTTCGACGATGTTACGACCTGATTGGCAGGAAAATCAGTTCTTGAGCCGATATCCGGTTTTGAAAATCAGCGCCACAATCACCACAAATACCGCGAGGAACAGCGCGGTCACGCCAAGGCTGATCCCGATAGAAACGTCGGCCGTGCCATAGAAACTCCAGCGGAACCCGCTGACCAGATAAAGCACCGGGTTGAACAGGGTTAGCGTTCTCCAGAATGGCGGCAGCATGTCAATTGAGTAGAAGCTGCCGCCCAGAAAAGTCAGCGGGGTGACGATCAGCATCGGCACAAACTGCAGCTTCTCGAAATTGTCGGCCCAGATGCCGATGATGAAACCGAAGAGGCTGAAGGTCACGGCCGTAAGTACCAGGAACACGAACATCCACCCCGGATGATCAATCCGGAGTGGGACGAACACGCTGGCGGTCACCAGGATGATCAGGCCGAGGAGGATCGACTTCGTTGCCGCGGCGCCGATATAACTCACCACAATTTCGAGATAGGAGATGGGTGCCGACAGCAGCTCGTAGATGGTGCCGGTAAACTTCGGGAAGTAGATTCCGAAGGAGGCATTGGAGATGCTCTGGGTCAGCAGCGACAACATGACCAATCCCGGCACAATGAAAGCGCCGTAGCTGATGCCGTCAATCTCGGAAATACGTGACCCGATCGCCGAGCCGAACACGACGAAGTACAAGGAGGTCGAAATCACCGGGGAAACGATGCTTTGCAGCAGCGTCCGCCAGGTACGCGCCATCTCAAAATGGTAGATGGCGCGGATCGAATAGAGGTTCATTACCGGCCCCTCACCAGACTGACGAAAATGTCTTCGAGCGAGCTCTGGGTTGTTTGCAGGTCTTTGAACCGGATGCCGAGCGTGTTGAGGTCATCGAGTAAGGTAACAATGTCAGTCCGCTCGCTTTGTGTGTCGTAGGTGTAAGTGAGTTCGCCGCCATCCGCCGACAACTCCAGCCGGTAGTCGTTTAGTTCGGGTGGAACACGATCCAGCGGCTGCTTCAGTAGCAGAGTCATCTGTTTTTTACCGAGCTTGTGCATCAGCTCGACCTTATCTTCCACGAGGATGATCTCGCCGTTGCTGATGACCCCGATCCGGTCGGCCATTTCTTCAGCTTCGTCGATGTAATGCGTGGTAAGAATTATGGTTACGCCGCTGTTTCGTAGCGAGCGAACCAATTGCCACATGTCCCGCCGCAGATTGACATCGACGCCGGCGGTCGGTTCGTCGAGAAACAGAACCTGAGGCTCGTGAGACAACGCCTTGGCGATCAGCAGGCGGCGCTTCATGCCGCCCGAGAGCGTAATGATGCGATTATCCTTCTTGTCCCACAGTGAAAGGTCACGGAGAACTTTTTCGATGTATCCCGGATCTGGCCGTTTTCCGAATAAGCCACGGCTGAAGGACACCGTCGCCCAGACCGATTCGAAGGCATCCGTCGTCAGTTCCTGCGGGACCAGCCCGATCATCGATCGTGCCGCGCGATAGTCCGTGATGATGTCATGGCCATCGACGCATATGCTTCCTTCGCTGGGCCTGACAATGCCGCAGATGGTACTGATCAGCGTCGTCTTGCCCGCGCCGTTAGGGCCGAGCAGCGCGAAGATTTCACCACGACGGATGTCGAGGTTGATGTGCTTGAGCGCTTGCAGCCCGGAGGCATAGGTCTTCGAAAGGTTCTTGATGGTAATGATTGTCTGCATAGGCCTGACGATAGCACGCGTTTTTGTATCTTCGAAATGTTGCATGTTATTCCTGCGCGGTGAAACCCGAATCACGAACCCTCGTCCTGGTCGAAAATTGAACTCTCGGCCAGAAGCAACTGCCCAACTCGTGGATCGGGTAAAACCAACACGAACAACGGTGAGAGGAGCATCTGTCTGCTTCGTTCCCTGCAACGTGGAGTGACCGGCTAAAAGCACGAAGCAATTCGTAAACTCGTAAACTCGTAAAACGGACAACAAAGGAAATCCCAATGAAAGCAGTACGCACTGCCACCCTGACAGTGGACGGCAACACCGTCGAACTACCCGTTTTGACCGGCACCCACGGCAATGACGTGATTGACATTCGCTCGCTTTACGCCAAGACCGGGCTTTTCACCTACGACGCCGGCTTTCTATCGACGGCCAGTTGCGAATCCACCATCACCTACGTTGACGGTGACAATGGGGTGTTGCTTTACCGTGG
>JANNNT010000572.1:0-4810 GCA_031398685.1 Rhodocyclaceae bacterium
TCAATCGATCGTCCGGCACGCACTAGCCGTAATCCGAAAACGGGCGAAACTGTTCTTGTTGCATCAAAACGCGTGCCCTATTTCAAGGCAGGTAAAGAACTGCGCGAGCGAGTAGAACAGTCGGTTAAGCCCGAGCAAGCTGAGCTGGCTCTGCGTATCCCACCATTTGCATCGGCCTAAGGGCTATTCTTCATACTTGTCGAAGGGACTCACGAAGATCCAACATGAGCGAGAACACACCACTGTCGGATTTGCGCAAGAGTTACGAGCAAGACACGCTGGATGAGCATGAGACTGCCAGCGAACCCCTGCTGCAATTCCAGACTTGGCTCTCGGAGGCGCTCAAGCGAGGTATCCCCGAGCCAAATGCGATGACCTTGGCCACGGTAGGCCAAAATGGCCGCCCGTCGTCCCGCCCTGTGCTGATCAAGGGGTGCGACGAACGCGGAATCGTCTGGTACTCAAATTACACCAGCCGCAAGGGACTCGAACTGGCGACCACGCCTAATGCCGCACTGCAGTTTCATTGGTTGGAACTGGAACGCGTGGTTCGGATTGAAGGCCGGGTCGGTAAAGTATCCGACGAGGAATCGGATGCCTACTACGCCAGCCGACCATTGACTCATCGTATCGGTGCATGGGCTTCGCCGCAAAGCCAAGTGATTGCCGGACGCAGAATCATTGTTGCGCGCGCAGCTGAGTACGGGCTCAAGTTTGGTCTCCAACCGCCCCGCCCGGCATACTGGGGTGGCTACCGGCTGAAACCGGACTACTGGGAGTTCTGGCAGGGTCGCTCGTCACGGCTACACGACCGGATTGCCTATCGATTGCAGCCGGGTGGTCAGTGGGTGCGGGAACGGCTGGCACCCTGAGAATGATCCCCGTTTGGCGGCGGTCGTGTCTCACCGGGCACAAATAGGTCGTTGGCTCAATCTAGTGCGGTTGTATGGATATTTGATTAGTGGTACTTGCGCAGAATGCTGTTCCTCCGGACAACCAAGGTTCCGCTTGCGAGCCGATCGAGCAGTCCAGCGGCACGCTTCACGTCCCGATCGTCGACCCCGTGCAGTTCGGCGACATGAGCAGCAGTGCGGCAGTGCGTCATTAAAGACCACGGCCAAGCCCTTGTCGGTGAGCGGATATAGGCACAACCCGGGGTACGCTCACAAGTGGAGGGATACCAGCGTTTAGCGTTGTCGGTCTTGCCGTCCGGGTGCTCTTTGCGGTCCCGGCGTGCTATAAATTGCTTAGCGGCCGCGAGAACGTGATGGGTGAATGTGGGGATTGCCGGGAGCTTGTTTGGGTTGGACTTGCGGGTTGCGTTGGTGAGCTTAGTGTTGGTCATGGTCTGGTCATCCGTGGTGGCAAGTCGGAATGACCTACCTTTCAACGTATAGCGCGAGAACGTCAAAATCTGCACGGGGTTTCGGCCTAAATTGAATTTATACATGCAGGCCGGGATGGCTTGAACGTTAGGCCCTGCGGGGTGTTCTGGGGTTGGGCTGTTTAAGGCAACGCGTTATATATCGTTGTTAAAGCAATGGGGTTTGTGTGGGATAACTTACTCAAGTGTGTCAGCCGCGTACGCGTCTGCAGCATCGGCGGCGGTGACTCTCCTGTCTTGGGCTGCCGGGGTTGGCCTGAGTGTTGCTATGACCTTGGGGAGTTACGGGATTGCCAGGACCACCCGCAGGAGGGCTGCGATTTTTGACGTTGGAGGTTGAGCACTAGCTTTGCCATTGCCTTTCCGTGGCTTCAACAAACGGGCGCCCATAGAAAAGCCCACCTCGCAATCCAGTGGGCCTGGCAAGAACCGATCACTGTTGTTTCTTTAGTGCTCTCGCGGCAACTGCGAAGGTATCGCGAATTAAACAGCTTTTAGCCGCATCGCGGACCAAGATCCCCGTGGCAGCGAACAGTTCGTTCCCTCGGCCTTGCGCGAGATATGTCACGCGGTGCGCATCCCAACGCTCGGGCAACCCTTTTTTCTCCGCTTTATGCAACTTGGCGGTTCCCAGGATTAACGTGCCTTGCAAAACACGGCGGGGCATACGAGCGAAATCCGGGCTCACCTGGATTTGAGTATCCTTGATTTTAGCGACCCAGCCTTTGAATCTGCCACGATACAAGTTCCAGTCGTCGTATTCGTTTTGGCTCACACCTGCGGGTCCGAAACTCACAGTTTCCGTACCGTTGCAGCAGGTCCGGTAAAAACGACGGACGTAAGTCTCGATCTCCCGGTGCAGAACTGCCGCACGGACTTGCGCGATCACCTTTTTGGTAGCTCTAATCCCTGTGGTCTCCAGACCGCTGTAAATCGTTGAATCGGGGACCAGTACAAAGCGGCTGGGCTGCGCGTTGTAAATTTTAGAGACCACATTGTCAAACAAGTATTCTTGGTACCGTGCGGCTTTACGTTTGGCGGTAGCTGCTGCCTCGATTCCCACCTGGCGTTGCTCCATGCGGGCAATAATTCGGCTTGCAATAATCAGAGCTGCCTGGTGTCCGGCGCCGAGGGCTTTTGCCCGGTCGAAAAATGGGGTTTTGAGCGGCGGGATGACCGTCAAGGTTGCTGCGGTTTCCGACAGAACGGCTACGGTCAAGGCGCGGAAAATGGTTATTTCTGCGGCATTCAGGGTGGTCTTTGTGGCTTGAGTTTTCATGGTCTGGTCATCCGAGTGTGGCGAGTCCGAATGACCTACCTGTCGAGGTATAGCCAAAAAAACAAAAACTCTGCGTGGGTTTTAGAATTTATTTTTGTACGGCGGACGGGCTTGGAAGGTAGCCCCCACGTGGTGTTCATGAATTTACGGATGGAAGGCAAAGGCGTTATATAACGAGGGTATGGCAGTAGGGGGTTTTCGGAGTGACTTACTCTATTGTGTCGCCGCCTTCGGCTGCGGTAACCCGTCTGCTTTGCGGCTCGCCAGGGTTGGCCTGAGTATAAATATGACTTTAGGGAGTGTTACGGACTACCACGATCACCCCGTGTCAGCGGTCGCCACGTAGGATCCACTTGATGATCGGCGTAATGGAGCGAGCGCCCCATGAAAAAAAAGCCCACCAGATCGCTCGGGTGGGCCGGGGTGACGGGCGACCCTTTCAACAGCCCTGGCGGCGGTCAGGTTCGCTTGTTCGGCTACGTCATAGTCAAGGTAAACCTGGTTATAAGCAGAACTGGCCCCGTGAGGTGGCCCCGCACAGCTAGACAGATATTCGATTTTCTTAAGTTATATCTCTGCCGGGTTTTAGGCCACCGCGGCGAGCGGCGTCTTGCTGAGGTTGAAGCAAGCCGTGTCGGGCATAGTCACGTTCATGTTTTTCAGGAAGATACGGTGTTAAGACCTGCTTGGAATCGCTTCCTTCCACACTAAATTAACCCTTCAAATGGAAGTCAAATCTCCTCCTCATTTCCAATCGCCGTTGGATCTGATTATTCTTTCAGGTCAAAGCGTGTGATCGGCATAGTGAGCCAATGCTGCCGCCTGGTCAGCAATGCTGGTATTGGATGAAACAATGAATGTTTCAACTCCGGGATTGTTTCCCAGCGCCAGAGCCAAGCTGAGGGCTGCAACGCCAGCCACGGCCAACCGTACATGATTGCTGTAACAGGTCAGAAAACTTCTAATTGCCTCAATGCCCATCGAAGTTGCAGGGAATTCTACCGCGACTGATTCCCTTCCATGTTCCAAGGCCACAATTTCATAGACTCCATTCCTCGAAGCGATACCAATGCATATGTCACTGCCGGATGTAAATTGACACAGAGCGCCGATTGAAAACTGATACGCCGATTTGAGAAGATGGCCGCATTTTGAAAGCGGCTGTGATCACGGACGAGGTGTATGTGGAAATCGAATTGTTGAGGAAGCACGGCATGAGCTTGCGCAAGATTGCCGAAGAGGTGGGATGTGCGGTGAATACGGTACGAAGTCACTTGGCGGCGGACGGTCTGCCGAAGTACGTGCGGAACACGTTGCGTGCGACGAAGCTGTCCCCGTATGGGGATTATTTGCGAGAACGCCAAAGTGCAGCGCGGCCGGCCTGGATCCCGGCGACGGTGCTCTTGCGCGAGATTGTGGCGCTGGGTTATACCGGGAGCCACAGTCAGCTGCGCGCCTATATGCACGGACTCAAGCCGACCTTGCCCGTCGATCCGGTCGTGCGCTTCGAGACAGGGCCGGGCGAGCAGATGCAGGTCGATTGGGTTGAGTTTCGCAAAGGCAATAATCCACTCTATGCGTTTTGCGCCACGCTGGGCTTCAGCCGGATGAGCTTTGTAGAATTTGTCACGGACATGAAAGTGGAGACGCTGATCGCGTGCCACCAGCACACCTTCGCAGCCTTTGGTGGCGTCAGTCAGCGCGTGCTCTACGACAACATGAAGACCGTAGTGCTTGAACGCGATGCGTCCGGCCAAGGAGAGCATCGTTTCCACGCCGGGTTTCTCGATTATGCCCGCCACTGTGGTTTCGTGATCAAGCTGTGTCGGCCGTATCGTGCCAAAACCAAGGGCAAGGTCGAGCGCTTTAACGGCTATTTGCGGCGCTCGTTTTACGTGCCGTTGGTCACGCAGCTCAAGCAGGCCCGGGCTGACCCTGGACACGGTGACCGCCAATAGTGAAGTCCGGCGCTGGCTCGCCGAGGTGGCGAATCAACGGATTCATGGAACGACGCAAGAGCGCCCCGCCCAGCGCTTGCACCAAGAGGATTTGCAAGGACTTCCCGCCCCCTGGCGTGGCGACATCCGCGCGGCACGTCCTCAAGGTGACGGTGCTCCCGCACCCCTGGCCCGTCCCGTCACCGTCAT
>JANNNT010000634.1:0-2858 GCA_031398685.1 Rhodocyclaceae bacterium
GATCTGCCAGGAATTCGAGCCGCTGACCTTCACACCGAGCAGGAATTTGAGCTGGCTGATGACGATCAGCACAGCGGAACCGGAGATGAACCCACTGACGACCGGCCGGCTCAGGAGTTGCGAAAGAAAACCCAGGCGAAACAGGCCAAAGGCCAGGATCAGGGCTCCGGAAAACAGCGACAGCGTGGCGGCAAGCGCAATATATTGAGGGCTTCCCGGGGTTTCCAGGGGACTTAGAACCGTGAAGGTCATGATGGCCGTAATCGCCACAGGACCCACCGCCTGGGTCATGCTGCTGCCAAACAGCGCGTAAACGATGACCGGGAAGATGCTGACGTACAGGCCAGCCTGGGGCGGCAAGCCCGCGAGCAAGGCATAGGCAAGGCTCTGCGGGATTACCAGCACCGTGACGATCAGTCCGGCGAGCAGGTCGGTCGTAAACTGCTTTCGCGGGTAAGCCGTGATCCAGTGAGGAACCAATTGCTTCAGGACATTCATCGTCTATTCTGCTCCGACCTCAAACGCCCGCTATCGCAGGGGCACTTCAACATGATGCGCGACAAGCCAGTCGCGATCCAATTCCCAACGCACGCTCTTGATTCCGGGCTGAGTCAGAACGATTAACCGAGCCTCTGCCTGCACTTCACCGAGCAACTGTTGGGCCGCAATAAAGTCCGGATCGTTGGGGTTTGTGGTGTTCATGCCAGGATAAAGCACGCCCAGCGACTTGAACGCCGGCACCTCAACACTGCGCGGCGTACTCATGATGGCTGTTTCCCCATCGACTTTCATAACCCGGAATTTGTAGGGGTAGTTTTTGAGTTTCGCACTGGCTTGCTCCGCGATGGCATCGGTCAGTTGGCGAGACCGCGAATCCGGGGCCCGGATATACCAGTCCACACCAACGAGAAACAGCAACACGAGGAGTGCCCAGTATCTATTTTTCACCTTGCTTCTCCTGATCAGCCCTTGGAATCGCTCGTCAGTACCGCTGCAGCTTTGTCATGAACACCCTATCGGCGTACGCCAGATGCCCTGGCCGGAGATTGCCGCTCTCGGTTTCAAACGGGCACGGCACTCGGGACAGACGATTCGTGATGCCCTTGATACCGAAGTCGGACGACAACGTTGCGCAGAAATCGCCAGCACGGTGGCGGATCAAATCGAAGCCTATCGTGTGGAAGGTTACGAGTTGCTGACCATCGTGGGAGGAATTCCGCGCAGTCCCGGTTGTGCGGTGCATGACGGCAAAGAAACCAATTCACGCGACGTCGTCCGAAAATGTGGCGGGGCTTCGAATCAAGACGGCGCGATGATCATCGCGCCGCCCGTACTACTCAATCAATCCGGAACGATTCAGCCTTCAAGCAGGCTGCGCAGCATCCAGGCCGTTTTCTCGTGGACTTCAAGACGCTGGGTCAGCAGATCGGCCGTCGGCTGATCGTTCGCGGCGTCCACCACCGGAAACAGTTTACGCGCCGTCCGAGCCGTCGCTTCCTGAGCCTCCACCAAATGACGGATCATGTCCGTATCTTTGGGCACGCCTTCAACTTCCTTGATCGACGCGAGTTTGACGAATTCCTTGTACGTCCCGGGTGCCGGATGCCCAAGTGCGCGAATACGCTCGGCGATGATGTCGAGCGCGTTCCATTGTTCCGTGTATTGACCCATGAACATCAGGTGCAGGCTGTTGAACTGGGGTCCGGTCACATTCCAGTGGAAATTGTGGGTCATCAGGTAAAGCGTATAACTGTCGGCGAGCAACTCGGAAAGTCCCTGAACGATCTTTTTTCGGTCATCAGAACTAATGCCGATATTGATTGATGGGCTTAACTTCTTGGCTTTCATGCTGGATTCTCCTTGGATAAAGTGCAACTTGGATGATAAACCCAGGATGCATTCGAAATCCACTCACAGAGCAATACCGGTCGCATTTCGATGCATGGTTGTAGCGTTCATTGCTTGAGAAAGCTCCTGGTGCAATTTGGCTCGTGCCTGCATCAGTTGGTCAATCACTCTGGCACGCAGATCGCGCGGCTCCCCAAAAAGTCTTTGCTTCTTCAATAACATTTCCATATTATTGGAAACATGGAAAATACAAACGCAGTCAATGCCCTTGCCGCCCTGGCGCAGGAAAGCCGCCTTTCCATCTTTCGCCTGCTGGTGCGCAACGCCCCCGAAGGACTGACCCCCGGGATCATCGGCGAACAGCTTGATCTGCCGGCGCCGACGCTTTCATTCCATCTCAAGACGCTGGCGCAGGCCGGACTGGTCACCACCGTTCAGGAGGGGCGTTATGTCCGTTACCGTGCCGAAATGGCCGGCATCAATGCGCTGATCGCTTTTCTGACCGAAGACTGCTGCGGCGGTGATCCCAAACGCTGTTCCCCGAAAGGAAATAATCGTGAGTGATGCAAAACTGATCAATGTGCTGATTCTGTGCACCGGCAACTCGGCGCGCTCGATTCTCGGCGAGGCCTTGTTCAACCACCTGGGCAAGGGCCGAGTTCACGCCTTCTCGGCGGGCAGCCAGCCGTCCGGCAAGGTCAATCCGGTGGCGCTGGAAACGCTGGAAAAGCACGGCATACCGTTGCCGTCCGAGGTGTGCAGCAAATCGTGGGACGAGTTCGCCGCGCCGGGGGCGCCGAAGCTCGACTACATCTTCACCGTGTGCGCCAGTGCGGCGAGCGAGACTTGCCCGATCTGGCCGGGGCATCCAACCACCGCCCAGTGGGCCATCGACGACCCGGCACAGGTCGAGCCGATGGAGGCGCGTCGGGACGCATTCGAAGTGGCCTATCAGGCGCTTGAAAAGCGGATCAGCGCCTTTCTCGCCCTCGATCTGGAGTCGATGCCGC
>JANNNT010000660.1:0-1502 GCA_031398685.1 Rhodocyclaceae bacterium
GATACACTCTGTCGGCATCGGGGTGTTCCATTCTCTCAGCTGAAGTCGTTGCAGCACAACAACTTTCGCTGAGTCGGCGCCCCGATGCGACTACCTATGTTGAGAAACGCGGGCTAGGACTGGGACAATGATGGCCATGAGAAAACCGCCCAAAGACTACAGCGACTCGGAAATAACCAAGCGTCGAGATGAGGCGGTTCGGCAAGCCCTCAATACACCGCCCCGACCCTACAAGGAATCCAAGGTCGGGGCGAAAAAACCTAAGCCTTCCGAGGCTTCCGCGAAGCGTTAGGCTTCTGGCCTGTCAGGATTTCGATACTTCAATCGCTTGCCGATGGCGCCCTTGACCATGAGCCGAGCCCGTTCGGCGTCCTCCACCCCGAGCGCAGATCGCGTGTTCCAGCGGAACGCAAATTCGTCAACGTAGAGGCCAAGGTGCTGTTCGCTGACAGAGTGGAACGAGCCCATCATGCCGCGTTTCAGGATCGCGAAGAACGACTCGGCTGACTGAATGTGCGTCTGTCCGTCCTTCGACACGTATTCGTCTTTCGAGTGGTTGACGACGCCGTGAGCCGCGAACTCTTTGCTCATGTGATAGTAGGCCAGCGCGTCGTCGGTGTTCATGGTGGACTTCTTGTCGACGTGCTTGGCGATGGCCTTGCGCAGCGTTTTGGCAGACACGTCGGGAATATGGCTGGCGCGCATTTGTCCGCCACGTTCGACCAGCGCGTGCACGGCGTGCTTCTTCGGTTCGGGTTTGCCACGGTGAACGTTCTTTTTCTTGCCGCCGACGAATGTCTCGTCGCTTTCGACGACCTTGCCGGGTCCGCCGATCGGACCCGATCCTGCCGGAGACATGGCTTCGCGAATGCGATGGCAAAGAAACCACGCCGTGCGGTAGCTGCCCAAGTTCAACTCGCGCTGCATCTGTTTGGCGCTGATGCCCTTCTTGCTGGCGGCCATCTTGTGGAAGGCGAGCGCCCATTTGGTCAGCGGCAAGTGTGAGCTTTCCATGACGCTGCCTACCATCACGGTGAACGCCTGTAGGCAGGCGTTGCACTGGATCAGGCCGGGGCGATGCGATTTGCCGTCAAGACGGCGGACGTTCGCAGAATTGCAATGCGGGCAGACGGGCTTGCCGTCGGGCCAACGCTGCGCTTCGAAATAGGCGCGCGCTGCATCTTCGTCGTGGAACATTGGGTCGGTAGGATCAACTCGCATGGCTTTTTCCCTTCACTCAGGGTAATCTATGCCATGTGCCTTTCTATGCCAAGTGCATACTTCCCTGGCGTCCGCTTATTGAGGTCCAGCGGGCCCCACTTTGAATCGATCAGTGCGCACGTTTGATCGAGCGACCGATGCCCGAAAACTCTGCGCCGCGCCGGGGACCGATCACGTCGACGCCTACCGGCTGATCAAGCGCGCCGGCGGCGGGTTGACGATCACCTTCGAGTTCCGCGCCGACAAGGCCGGCACGTTTCCTTTTTACTGCAATTTGACCA
>JANNNT010000703.1:0-14959 GCA_031398685.1 Rhodocyclaceae bacterium
ATTACGCCAGCGCCGCCCGAAAGTTGGTCTACCTGATCGACGGCGCCCGCCGTCTCCGTGCCACCGGGATCGCCCTGAAAGACAATAGCGACGAGGAGCAGGTGAAGGCAGTTTCGGCCGGAGAGCCAATAAACAAGGCTATCCCCAAGTAATATTTCACCCAGGCCAATGTTTACGCTGGTCTCGAGACTTGACAACGTGGCGACCGGAACCAAAGAAGAACAAACGGTATCTCAATGCTGCGTTTTGCTCCTGATCGCAAATTCGTTCAACGGCACATGAGGGGGAGTGAATCATGGATGTCCGCATATTGCGCTCACTGATTGTTGGCGCGCAGTTCGCACTACTTGCGCTTGCATCCCAGGCTCAGGCCCAAAATGCCACACCCGTGACCGATTTTGTTAGCGACCCGGGCAATGGGTTGTACAGCTATGCGTCCAGCACGCCCGCCACCGTGATGGACCTGCTGCAAAGCAGTCGGCCACGCCCTGCGGCCATAGCCCAGGGGGAACTCGTTCTGCCCACCAACGCGCCTGCCGGCTCCCGCATGCCAGCCGTGGTTCTGGTCCATGGCTCGGGAGGGATTTATAAGGAACAAATCACCTATTGGGCCAGATTGTTCAATGAGCAGGGTATTGCCGCATTCGTGATCGACGTCTTTGGTCCGCGCGGAGTCAAGTCCACGGGTGAAGACCAGAGCCAAGTGCCGTTTGCCACCGACACCGCCGATGCCTTTGCCGCGCTGGGCGTGCTGGCCACGCATCCCCGTATCGATCCCAAACGCATCGCGGTGATGGGGTTTTCACGGGGTGGAATCACCGCACTGCGCAGCGCAGTCATACCGATTGCCAATGGCCTGGCGCCGTCCGGCCCGCGCTTTGCCGCCCATCTGGCGATCTACAGCGGCGGCTGCGCCGGCGTGTTGTCGGTTACGCCCAAACCCGGTGCTTTCGGGCCTGCACCCATCCTGTTCGTTCACGGCGATGCCGACGACTACACCTACCTGAGCGACTGCCGTGCTTACTCGGAGCGTATCAATGCGGCGGGAACGCCAACCACCTTTGTGGTGCTGGCGGGGGCTCGCCACAAGTTTGACGTGGACGATCCCCGGCGGATCAACGCGCGATCGAACCCGAAGACGAAAGAAGGGTGTCCGCTGGAGTTCGACATCATTGACATGAAGTTCAGGGACCGTCGCAGTGGCGATGTTTTGTCGCAAGATGCCCAGCAGACGCTGATGCGCGACTTGTGTGCCGACAAGGGCGCAACCTTAGAAGGGAACCAGGGCGCTCGCGAGACCTCAGGCAAGGCGGTGATCGAGTTTCTGGCAAAAACTTTCAAGTCGTGAGGCGGAACTCCCAGCCGTTGCAGCCATCAAGACCGGTCCGCCGTCGCCGTGAAAAGGAGCCCCACATGTCCCTCTTTCTCGCTCGCCGTCTGCCGCGCCGATTATTGCTCCTGGCCTTTCTCGCTACGACGCTGCCGGCCGCCCACGGCGCCACGCCCGAGCAACTGCCGGCGCTGAATATCGATATCCGCGAAACCTCGATTTCCGGCCTGTCCTCCGGTGCCTTCATGGCGGTGCAGTTTCAGGTCGCCTATTCGTCCATCGTCAGGGGTGCCGGCATCGTCGCCGGTGGCCCGTATTTCTGCAGCCAGGGCGACGCACTGCGGGCAACCATGCACTGCTCGTGTACCCTCGACCCCGCACACTATCTTTGCAACGTTTCGCCGAGCAGCACCGACGTGCCGACCCTAGTCAGCGATACCCGCAAATTTGCCGCTAAAGGGCTGGTCGACGATCCCGCCAACCTGGCCCGCCAGAACGTCTTCATCCTCGCCGGTGACCAGGACCGGACGGTGCCGGCCCAGGTCGCCGCGCAACTGTCCGATTATTACAGCCAGTTGGCCGTGCCGGCGGCGAAGCTGTCCAGCGTTCGCCTGAGCAAGGCCGCACACACCCTGCCGACGGTGGCCTACGGCAAGGACTGCGGCGTGTCCGAATCGCCCTATCTGGGCAAGTGCCGGTACGACGCGGCCAAGGTCATCCTCAGCTGGATCTACGGGCCGCTCAAGAAGCCGCAACCAGGGCCGGCCCGTGGCCGCCTGGTGCAGTTCGACCAGAGTCCCTACCTGCCCAGGGACCGCTTCCAGTGGGCCAGCGGCATGGACGGCACCGGCTGGGCCTACCTCCCGGCGGTCTGCGCCAGAGGCGAAGCCTGTCGCCTGCATGTTTCCCTGCATGGCTGCAAACAGGGGCAGAGCTATTTGCCACTGAGGCCGCTGCCCGGCGGCGGCCTGTATTACGGCACCACCTTCGTGCGCAATGCCGGTTACAACCGCTGGGCCGAGCGCAACCACATCGTTGTGCTCTATCCGCAGGCGGTCTCCATTCCCGGCAGCAACCCCAACGGCTGCTGGGACTGGTGGGGCTACACCGACGAGAACTTCGCGACCAACAAGGGCATCCAGCTGACGGCGATTCGCGCCATGGTCGGCCAGCTCACCTCCGGCCGGCGTTAATCCGATTCTTTGGCGGCGAATGGTTGAGTCATGCGCCAACCGGAGCTACTTGGCCACTTGGCAAAATCTTAGGATTGTTTGAGGCAATATTTACGAACGGCTGCAATTGTTAAGGTTTGTCCAACGCCTGCCCACTGGCCTCGTCGGAGCATCCCTCTCCTTCGCGGTTCGGGCAGCCATCGAACAAACCTTAACATGACCCGCCACTGGCCTTTTTTCACCCATCCGGTCATTGATTTCGTGCGCTGCTCCGAAGCGGCCATTTGCCCACGGAGCCCGGATCTTTCGCCTGACGGGCCGCTGTGATAACGGCCGTTCGGGCTTGGAATGCCAACAGGAACTCGGCCATTAGCATTGTTCGTCCCCACCCGTTCGGCAGAGATTTGAATCCGGATCGCGCCGCAGGGAGCAGGTCAGTGTTTCTTGTGCGAAAGGCAAAGAAAATCGCGATAGCCGCAGAGATCACTGATAAGAGTCTTCTCGTCGGCCATGATTCTGTCCTTTTCAGCCTCTCCGATGAGCTGGATCATGTAACTTTGCTCAGCGATTCCCTGTTTATCAATGAACGGATATTGAAGACTGGAATGAACACTGAGATTTGGAACGGCTCCAATGTCTTCGTTCGTGATGTTCGGAGCGTAGAACATCAGGTGCGGCATGGACATCGTATGCATTTTCATGTCAGGCGGCCCCAAAGCGCGCATGACCGGCGCGACCATGTAAGACAAACCTGCCTTTTCCGGAGCTTGATAGGTCTTGTTCTTGTAGCGATTTTCAATTTCAGCCCTCAATGCCACAGGGCTCATACCTTGAGCGCGAAGCGCGGCCGCATCCATGATGACCTTTAGGTGAGCTTTTGTACCCACGGCGTCATAGCAGAGCGGAATATAGATGTCGTTGCGAAAGTCGGCCCATTCCCAGACAGTGCGCTCTACAAGACACGTCACACCACTCGTTCCCTGTCGGGAAAGTTGATAGCCCGACTTAGGATCAAGAAGATAAACGGTTGCTTGCTCCCGCAGTGCCGCAGGCACCGCGCTCAGTGCAAACTGCGTTTCGAGTTTGGCTGGCATTTGCTCGATCGTTGTCTCAGTCGCTTGGCAGGGTCGTGCGGATACGCCAATGAGACTGACTAAGATGATTGGCACGGCAAATGCGATTCTGACGCTCATGATTTCTCCTCTCATTTCAACCTAGAAAAAGCAGTTAACCACGACGAGCACGGCGAACACGGCGAAGAAACAATGGCTTATAGCGTTCTTATAGATCACTTTTCTCATGGCAATCTCCACATTGCATCATCAGTCCGGCATGCGGCGGTCGTAGTCCTTCTGCAGTCGACTCCAGCCGTCCCAGAATGGCGCCGTCTCCTTGCCGGTCGCGCGGGCGACCAGGATGTCGAGGTGCATGTGCCAGCCGGCTCCGAACATCAGCAGGGTCGCGCGGTCGGGCAGGCGGCGATGGATCACGGTGAGCAACACCTCGTTGCCCTGTGGGTCCAGCTCGAAGGTAACATCGCCACTGCCGCTCCAGGCGATGGAGAGCTTGCGGGGCGGATCGAGCTCGGTGATCAGGCTCTGCATCCGCTGCTCGGCGGGGGAGCCTTGCGGTCGCTGGCCGGGCGGGTTGGTAAGCTCGTCGTTTCGCCAGACGAGCTCGACGGGCGCGCCAACCTTCATCTCCATCTCGCCTGCCGCCAGCCACTGGCGGCGCAGTTCGCTCTCCGTCAGGTACGCCCAGACGCGCTCGATGGGGCCGGGCAGCAGGCGCTGGATTGTCAACGTGGCAGGCTCAGTCAGCACGCCATAGGCGTCCAGGGTCGTAAGTTCGCTCATTGGTCATCTCCTTTGGGGGTTGGGGACTGGGGCGGGTCCTCCTTGCGGAGGAGTCGTTCGAGCACATCCAGACGGTCGGTCCAGAAGCGCTCGTAGAAGCTCAGCCACTGGTGGGCACTGGCGAGCGGTCCGGGGCTGAGGCTGCACAGGTGAGTGCGGCCGCGCACCTCGCGATGGATCAGCCCGGCGTTCTCGAGCACCTTGATGTGCTTCGAGGCCGCCGCGAGCGACATAGCGAAGGGTTTTGCAAGCTGGCAGACCGTTTGCTCGTCACTGGCGAGTTCGCGAAGCATCTGCCTGCGCGTGGCGTCGCCGAGGGCGTGAAAGATGGAATCCAGCTGGGGTGTATTTAGTTCAACCATGTGGTTGAATATAGTCGCGCGTTTTCAGAAAGTCAACCGATTGGTTGAATTATCGGCAGGTGGCCTGGGTATCGACGTCGAGCGGCGCAGGCCCATCTTACGGATTGGTAGGCTAATGGCCTCGTGGATCGGGATCGGCGAGCGCATGAGGCGGCAATCTTGAACGCCCGTTCTGCATGGGCGGATACGATGTCGACAAAGGTCGCGTCGCTCAAAGACACCAACCACGACTCATGGCGCGGAAGTGCGCTTGGAACTGGCGCTGGTTCGTGACCTTGCTGAATGGAAAGTACAGTGGAATCCGCGTTATGAGCGTAACGATCAACGTCCTGCTCGTGGCCACAGCGTTGCTGATGATCTTGAGCGGCCTGCTCAACTCGGATCTTCTCTTCTCGCTAGTGCATGTCGAGTCTGAACTGCTGCCGCGTGAGCTTCATACCGCAGCCGCCTACTGGTTCCTGATTTTGATGGAGGTGCATCTGGGGATGCGCTGGAAGATGGTCATGGTCGAGGCAAGGAAGCTGGCAGGGATTTCCTTTTCCTCGCGTCTTCGTACTGCCTCGCTGCAAGCTGTTTCGGCAATCATCGCGGGCTATGGAACCTTTGCCTCTTTCGAACGCAGCATCTTCTCCAGGCTGACTGCTTACTATTCGTTCGGCAACTGGGAATTTGACGAATCAGTTCTCGGGTTCTTTGTTCAGTATGCGTCGATCGTTGGGTTGTATGCGTACCTGGCGCATCAAGCGCTGCAACTCTTCAAGAACCGATCCCGGTCGAATAGGCAAGCGCACACGAGCACCTATCCCATGGCAAGTAGCGGGTGGTGCAAATGCAAGAGCGAGTCGCGTGGTTGATCCGCACAGCGCTGCCCCCGTGACTCGATTAAAAAATCGACAGCCTGGTCAAGGAAGGTATGCCGATCACCCCTATAGTGAAAGCCTGCTATTCAAAAAACACCGAAGTCCAGTATGGAGACCAAAACAGTCGTCGCTATCGTTGACTCCGAACGACTGCCTTGGGCCCGAGGTAAAGGCGCCCAGTCTCGAACTTCGAACGGCAGCATGGCGATCAGAAAGCCGCCGGAACGTTTGTCGACTTCGCTGGGCGGTTGTGGGTCGATTGGCGTCATCGATGATTCCAGGCGTAAGTAAATTCGGGTATCCGTAATTTGCGGTTGATGGCTGAATGGCTTGCTGCTTCGCAGCAAGCCGATTCCCGTTCCTGGCTCACATGAACACGGTGAGTGGCTCAGTTCGACCCAGACCTGCCGGTCGAGGAAAATGAAAACAGCCATTGGCAGCGAGTCTCCAGATTGCGGGTGCGGCTGTTCGCGCACACAACAAGACGAGGGGCTATCCGTGACAACGACCATAACCAAAGTCGATCCAGCGAACCTGTTGAATGAGAGAGTTGGACTTTCCAAGCAGAAATGCAAAGAAATGGTTGATCATTGAAAAAGCAGTTAACCACGGCGACCACAGCGAAGAAAAAATGATCCTCAAAAACGTAGTTCGACCACGGCGACACGGCGGGCATGCCGCGAAGAAAATCCTTTATCTGGACGGCGAAACCTCATGGTTCTCGCGGTTTTCGCAGCCCATTCTTTGGGTGATTGATCGAAAAAATATAGTTCTTTGTTTTTTTGCCGTGTTCGCTGTGCCCGCCGTGGTCAACTGCTTTTTCTAGAACTGAGGTTTCTAAACGCCCCGCAGCATAGGCACGTTTGACTTGAGTTTGCGCCAGATCCTAGATTGCGCCTAACTCCGTCGCGGGCGCCAGCAGCCTGGCGATGGCCTCGGTCAAGCCCGCCAGTTCCGCCTCGCACAGGACCGCCAGGTCGATGAGCATCGACGCATCTTGATCCACGCGCAGTACCTGGTCGATCTGGCTGGCCAGCGCGGAGTCACGTCGGGCGCCGGCCAGGCCCGCAATGCCGACCAGCTGGTGGGCGACGACCTGCGCGGCGTCACGTTCGCCAACGGTCAGATGCGCGCGCAAGCGTCTCATGTCCTGACCGTGCAGCTGCATGAAACGAATCAGCAGCGTCGCGTCGTCCTCCAGTTGATCCGGAGAGCGCCCGGCCCCCATATTGAACCCCGGAATGTTCGCCAGGGCGCGGCTCAGTTCGTTGTCGCCGACCGCGCAAACCGGCGCTTCGGCGGCCGGCAAGGCCTGCTGCGGCAGCCATTGGCAGAGAATGGCGGCGAGCGAGGTCGGCGTCACCGGCTTGCTGATGTAGCCGTTCATGCCGGCCTCGAGACAGCGCTGGCGATCCTCCGCAAAGACATTGGCGGTCAGGGCGATGATCGGCGTGTCGCGGTGCGCCGGCAGCGCCCGGATGGCGCGCGTCGCCTGCAACCCGTCCATCTTCGGCATCTGCATGTCCAACAGGATGAGGTCGAAGCTGCGCGCCTGCGCGCAGGCCAGCGCCTCGGCGCCATCCGAGGCCACGTCGACCTCGAAGCCGAGATCAGCCAGCATTTCGAAGAGAATTTCCTGGCTCAGCGGATGGTCTTCGGCGAGCAGTATGCTGCGCCCGCAAAAGTCGGCGGCCACCGCGACACCGGCCGACGGCACCGCCTCGGACACAACCGTCGTGGCGCGCGGTAAGGCCAGCTCGAAACTGAAGGTGCTGCCGGCGCCCGGTTCGCTGACCACCCGGATCGTGCCGCCCATCAGGGCCACCAGGTGCTGGCTGATGGCCAGACCCAGGCCGGTGCCGCCACGCTTGCGCGTCGGCGAGCCATCCCCTTGTACGAAGGCATGGAACAGTCGCGCCTGGTCGGCCGGCGCAATGCCGATGCCGGAGTCGGCAACGAGAAAATGCAGTCTGACCGCATCCGCATCCTCGCCCAACCACTCAAGGCCCAGACGCACCGTACCCTGGTCGGTGGACTTGATCGCGTTATCGCACAGATTGATGAGTACCTGGGCCAGACGCAAGGCGTCGCCATTCAGCGCCATGCCGCGCAACTGCGGGGCAATAGCCGTTTGCAGCGTCAATCCCTTCCCGTTTGCACGCTCGTCGACCATGCGCACGACCTTGCCCACCAGCGCGTCGAGATCAAAGTCGTTGTGCTCGACGGCCAGACGATTGGCCTCGATTTTGGACAAGTCGAGGACGTCGTTGATGAGCATCAGCAGATGATCGGAAGTGGCGCACAGCTGGTCCAGGCGTCCCTGCTGGCCCGGTTCGGTCAGGTCGCGGCGCAGCAGTTGGGCGAGGCCGATAATGACATGCAGCGGCGTGCGGATCTCGTGGCTCATGTTGGCCAGGAATTCTCCTTTGGCGCGATCCGCGGCTTCCGCCATGCGCTTGGCCTCGGCGGCCGCGCGTAGCGTCGAACGATGGGCCGTCACATCCACCGCCATCGAGACCACCAGACGGCGGCCGTCCGGCAGCGCCGCCAGCGGCGCCGAGCGAAAGGCCCATTCCAACTCGGCGCCCGACGCCGATCGCAGCTGGTATTCGCCCCCGTACAACACGTCTTTGATATTGTAGAGCTGACTGACGCGCGTACGGATTGCGCTTCCCTTGGTGCCGAATCCGCGGACGATCCAGTCTTCTACGCGGGTCGCCTCGTCGTGCGCGTACCCGGTAACTTTCTGCCAGTGCTTATTCACCAGGATCACTTGGCCGTCTTCGGCATGCAGCATGATCGGAATCGGCGCGCTATCCAGCACTTCGCGGTAGCGCGTTTCGTTTTCACGGACGGCGGCGCGCATGCTTTCGCTACGCGCGAGTTCGAGCGTCAGCTGCTGCTTGCTAACATAGAGGTCGATAAAAATGCTGACCTTGCTCAGGATCACGATGTCATCAACCGGCTTCTCCAGGTAGTCGATGGCGCCCAGTTCATAACCGCGCAAGCGCTGCGCCGTGTCGCCCCGCGCAGTCGCCACGAGGATGATCGGGAGATGCCGGGTGCTGGCTTCCCCCTTCAACAATTCCGCCACCTCGAAGCTGTCCATGTCCGGCAGCTCGACACTCAGGAAAACCAGGGCGAAATCGTTGCGCAGGCACGCCGCCAAGGCTTCATTGCCCGATTGCGCGAGGACCACCTGGCAGCGCCGCTGCCCGAGGAGCGCATGCATCGCCGCCAGAGTGGCGCGCTGTCCATCGACGACGAGAATCTTCGGTTGGCGTAGGGTCATTATTGGGGGGGGGCGTTAGCGGCATAAGGTGTCCAGTTCTCCAGCGATGGCCTCCAGGCGCACGACCTTGGCCTCGGGCACCGCAAGCAGGGCGGCGCGCGGCATGGCATCCGCCACCGCGGTCTCCGGAGCCTGCACCAGGCAAATGCCGCCCAGATCGGCGATGGCGCGCAGCCCGCGTGCGCCGTCGGCGTTGGCGCCGGTGAGCACCAAGCCCGCCAGGCGCTGACGATAGGCATCGGCGGCCGAAATAAACAAGACATTCGCCGCCGGGCGCACAAAGCAGACGCAGGCATCGACCGACAGCCGGAAGGTGCGATCCGGCTCGATCAGTAAATGATAGTTGGGCGGGGCGAAATAAACGCGCCCGGGCGCAACGGGCTCGCGCTCCTGCGCTTCACTCACCGGCAGGCGGCAGCTGTGGCCGATGAGCTCCGGCAGCAGGTTGGCAGACTCCGGCCCCGTATGCGAGACAATGACGATGGCGATACCCAGGTCGGGGCGCAGAAAGGCCAGGATTTGCTGCAAAGCGCTTAACCCTCCGGCCGAACAACCGATCACCGCGGCATCGATGGCGCTCACGGCACCGCCCGCTCGGCGCGCCGGAAAATGCGATGTTCCTTGTCGACGACCGCATAGTCTCCGCCGGTCTCGCCATGGCGCAGGCTTTCGCGTGTGCCCAGGCACAGGAAGCCGCCACGCCCCAGACTGTCGTGGAACAGGCGCAGGACGTCCTCCTGCAATTCGCGGTCAAAGTAAATCAGCACATTGCGGCACAAGACGAGCTGCACCTCACAGAACACGCCATCGCAGACCAGGTTGTGATGGGCGAAAGCGATATGCTCGCGCAGATGCTGATGCATGCGGAAAAAACCGTGTGCGGAGGTGCTGTAGTCTGAAAATGGGCGGCGCCCTCCCGACAGGCGATACCGGCGTTCGGCATCGTCGAAGATGGATAGCGGGAAAATACCGGCTTCGGCCTTTTTGAGCGCCGAGTCGTTGATATCGGTGGCATAGATCTGACTGCGTTCCAACAGCCCTTCTTCATCGAGCAGGATCGCCAGCGAATAGACTTCTTCGCCGCTGGCGCAACCCGCCTGCCAGATCTTGAGGCGCGGCCAGCTGGCCAGGACCGGCAGCACCTGATCGCGCAGCAACTTGAAGACCGCCGGATCGCGGAACATTTCAGTGACCGGAACCGACAGCTGCGCCAGGATTTCGGGCAGCAGGGAACGGTCGCGCAGGGTGCGCGCAATCAGCTCGGACACCGACGGCACGCCGAGGACGCAGGCCAGCGCCTTCACCCGGCGCTTGATCGAGGCCTGGGCGTAGTGCCTGAAGTCGTAGCCGTAACGGCGGAACAGCGCCTCGAGAAACAGGCTCACCTCGATATCGAGAATGTCGGCTTCGGTCGCGCTCATGATTAGGGAAAAACGGGGTGCCGGTGCGTCATGCCATCGCCCCAGGGCGCACCAGTTGATCGATTATGGCGAGCAGCCCGTCGATATCCACCGGTTTGGATACGTAGTCGTCGGCACCCGCGTCCAGGCACTTCTCGCGGTCGCCCGACATCGCCCGGGCGGTTAGCGCGATCACCGGCAGCTTGCGCAAATGCTCCTGCTGGCGGATCTCGCGGATGGCCTGGTAGCCGTCCATGCCCGGCATCATGATGTCCATCAGCACCACGTCGATGCCGGCGATCGCCTTCAGCTGTTCGAGCGCGGTACGCCCGTCCTGCGCCATGACCACGCGCATTCCCTTGGCGCGCAGCGCCTTGGAGAGCGCAAAGGTATTGCGCATGTCGTCGTCGACGACCAGAACCAGGAGCCCATTGGCGGCGTTGCCGGGCTTCTGTTGTTGGCTGCGCAGCTGGCGTTTCTGGCTGTCCGGCAGGTGCGACTGGACACTGTGCAAGAACAGCGCGACGTCGTCGAGCAGACGTTCGGACGAATGCATGCCCTTGATAATGATCGAGTCGGTGTATTCGCGTAGCGCCAGCGTATCGTTCTCGGACAGATCCTGCGCCGAATAAACGATCAGCGGTGGCAGCGCGATGTTCGCCTCGCTGCAGCGTTTTAGCAGAGCGTAGCCATTCAGGCCCGGCAGGCTCAGGTCGAGAATCATGCAGTCGAAGGCCTGACCATCGCTTAAGCGGGCCAGTGCTTCCTCGCCGTTATCGATTTCGATGATCTCGAGGTGTTCAGCCGCCAGCAGGGCGGTGACCGCCTTGCGCGTGGCCGGGTCGTCATCGACCAGCAGCAGGCGGCGCAAACCGGCATCGGCAAAATGGCGAAAACGTTCAAAGGCTCCGCAGATCTGCACCTTGCTAACCGGCTTGGTGGAATAGCCGACCGCGCCCATCTCCAGCCCGCGCCCACTGGCATCGGTCGCCGACATGAAATGCACGGGGATATCCCGCGTCTCCGGGTAGGACTTCAGTTGCTCCATGACCGTCCACCCGTTCATTCCCGGCAGGCCGATATCCAGGATGATACCGGTCGGCCGGAAGCACCGCGCCAGATCCAGACCGGCCTTGCCGTCGCCGGCGATCAGGCACTTGAAGCCATCCTTGCGCGCCAGATCGCGCACGATGTGCGCAAACGACGCGTCGTCCTCGATGACCAGCATGATTTCGTCGTTGGGCGCCAGGAGATGGCGATCGTCTTCGCTGGCAAACGCCGCAGGGAAGGCCGGCGGCGGGGCGGGCCGAGGCAGGGCGGCAGTTGGCGCTTGGTCCGGGGCGTAGCCGTTGGCTTCGACGATCGGCAGAAGGAGTGAAAAACGGCTGCCCTGGCCTTCGTTGCTGGAAACCGTGACGTCGCCGCCCATCAGCTGCGCCAGCTTGCGCGAGATGGCCAGGCCCAGTCCGGTGCCGCCATGGCGGCGGCTGGCACTGCCGTCGGCCTGTTCGAAGGACTGAAAGATCGACTCCGTTTTTTCGCCGGGGATGCCGGTGCCCGTGTCGACAATTTCAATCACCAGCTGCTGTTCCCGCCGCTGCAGGTGCACACTGACGCTGCCGCCGTCGGTGAATTTGAGCGCGTTGCCGACCAGATTATTGAGGATCTGATCGATTTTGCCCCGGTCGGCCATGATCGCCTCGGGCAGATCGGCGTCGGCGGTCACCGAGAGCCGCAGGCCCTTGTCCTCGGCCAGGTGACGGAAACGGCGCAGCAGCGAGTCGGCCAGCTCCTCGAGCGGAAGGTTAACGGCGTGCACTTTCATCTTGCCGGCTTCGACCTTCGACAAGTCGAGAATGTCGTTGATCAGGCACAGCAGGTGGGTGCCGCTCTCCTCAATGACCTGGGCCGATTCCACCTGGTCGGGTTGCAGGTTGCCTTCCTCGTTTTCCGACAGGCAGCGCGCCAAGATCAGCATACTGTTGAGCGGCGTGCGCAACTCGTGACTCATGTTGGCCAGGAATTCGGACTTGTAGCGGCTGGCCGTGCCCAGTTCCAGGGCGCGCTGGTCGGCTTCGCGGCGTGCGGCTTCGAGTACGCGGGTTTTTTCGGCCAGTTCTTCGTTGGTTGCCTGCAATTCCTCTTGTTGCACTTTCAGCTCTTCTTCCGAAGCGCGCAATTCTTCGGCCTGATTCGTCAGCACCTGCGTACTGGCGCGAAGTTCCTCATTGCTGGCCTGAATCTGCTCGGACTGGGCGCGCAATTCTTCTTCCGAGGCACGCAGCTCCTCGGCCTGCAGCTGCGTCTGCTCGAGCAGCACGCGGGTGTTTTCACTGCGCAGCAGAATCTCCAGCGTCAGCGCGATGATCGGCAGCGCTTCGTCGATCAATCCCTGCTGATCGGCGCTGAATGGTTGGAAGGCGGCGATTTCGAGCACCGCCATCACCTGGCCCTTGGTCATCACCGGCGCCACCAGGATGGTGCGGGCCGCCGCTTCTCCGGTGCCCGAGGCAATGCGCAAGTAGTCGTCCGGCAGGTCGCCGAGAACGATGCTCCGGCGTTCCAGTACGCACTGCCCGACCAGGCTTTCGCCCGGCTTGTAAGCGATCGGCCGGTGCGGTTGCGGCTTCATGCCCCAACTGCCGAGTAATTCGAAACTCTCGCGGTCCGGATCACGGAGGTAGAAGATCCCGGCACCGCCCTGCAGCTGCGGGACCACCTGGCTGACGACAACCTGGGCGAAATCGCGCGCGTTCGCCGCCGATTGCAAAGCGGCGGCTAGTTCGGCGGTGTTGGCCTTGACCCAGCGCTGGCCTTCCAGGCGCACGGACGCTTCCTTGAGCACCTGGACCGCGGCGGCCATGCCGCCCAACTCGTTGCCGGCGTCGCGGTAAGGCACGTCGACGCTCAGGTCGCCCGCGGCCAGCCGGGTCATGCGCGTGCGCAGTTCGTCGAGCGGGCGGGTAATGCTGCGGGTGAGCAGCAGCGCCACGGCAATGCTGGCGGCCATGATGGCGGCCAGCAGGATGACGAAGCTCTGCAGCGCGTCATGGCTGGTGCGCTCGGCCTCTTTTTCAAAACTGGCCGCCTTGGCGGCCGCAAAGTCCATAACGTCCTTGATTTCTTTCAGAACGATATTGGCCTGCGGAACCGCGCTCCCGTCGTGCAAAGCGATGGCTTCGTCACGCCGGCCATTGCGCACCAGCGTGACGATTTCGTCGCGAACCTTGCGCCAGTGGGCCAGGCTTTGCGCGATCTGCTCGAACTCCTCTCGATTGCCGAGAAAGCGTTCGCGCACCATGCTCAGATGGGCGTCGTTGATCGGGCCTTGCTCCTGGAGTTGCTGGTTCAACGTCGCGGCTTCGTCCGGCGTGGCGACGCGCGCGATCGAGGCGAGAACGTTCTGGGCGACCAGGAAGTCCGCGCGCAATTGGTGAATGCTGGCCGTGACCGCAAACGGATGCTGGAAAATATCGGTCGTCAGGTCGCTGAGCTTAAGGACGTTGCGCGCGCCAATCGCGCCGAGGAACAAGGTTCCCGCCAGGAGCAACGCAAATCCGAGAACAAGCCGAGTAATGATCCGTGAATTCTTGAACATATTATGGGCTCGCTGGAAGGGGATCGCCGCCCCCTTGGCACACGATCGCAAACCAAGACCATAACATCGGTGTGGGTTACAGGCTATACGCGGCACCGCTGTCCCGGCGCAATAATTCATATTCAGGCAGAGAAGCCCACAGATGCTCCAGCGATTGACCCGATCAACCTCAAAACCCCAATTCAACCACAGCGACACGGCGGGCACGGCGAAACCTCACGGTTATTGCAGTTTTCGCAATTCACTCTTTGGGTGATTGATCAAAAAAAAAGCAAAGGTGCCCGGACGTCGTCCGGGCCTTTTCCGAGGTATCGGTGCTCCGTGCTGGCGGTACCTCTCATTGCACCCGAGCACCCATGTCCGCAAGGCAAGACCGCAGGCCCTTGATGCCCGCACGTCCCACGCTACAGCTCCCCGAGGCCTCCGCGGGCAAAACGATCGCCCCGTCGCCATCTGAGAGAGCGGTGTAGATCGCGGCATCCGTTGATGGCTGCCGCGACCGGCAGGTGATGGCCGGTTCCGGACGTTTAGTATGTTGCCATAAAGCGGACCTTTGATACCCTTGATCATCAAGAGTTAGTAATGTCCAGAGCTCAGCACCTGTAAGGCACCAATGGAAAGTTCGACCATCGGCGTGCGGCCGCGATCGCCATCGAAATTTATGTCGTGGCGGCGATGGTGACCGGCGCCTCCGGCGCAAACGCGGGGCTGGGCTGGTTGGTGCCGCTCTTCTTCGCCTCGTAGGGGTTCGCCGAAACCGCCATCGGCGCCGCGTCTAGGGGCTTATCCCCGGAACCCGTTTGTACGAACAATGTCTACATCTTGATGCGACCGTGAAACGGGGCGGGCCGCATAGGCCGAGAACCTGAATGTACTGGACACCGGCTTTCGCCGGTGTGGCAACTATCAATTCTTTGCGAGGAGAACGATCATGCCGATGCAGCAAGAAAACAGAAGCGGAAAGGATCGTAGGGAACATCACGTAAAATTCCCTAATGAGGCTGAACGTCGCCTAACCGAAGAGCGACGCCAGGTGAAAACGGCGGACCAAAGCGGCCCGCTCTAGCCCTGACGGGCTCGCGCTTGCGC
>JANNNT010000712.1:0-5080 GCA_031398685.1 Rhodocyclaceae bacterium
CCGAGAAGGACATGGAGCAGTGGAAGCCGATCATCGATTGGGTAAATGAGTAGGGCGTCATCCGGCCTTTGAAGCCCTGAAACGAGGCTCAGGTTGCAAAAGCACTTCCCGAAGGTCGTCGATCTTTCTTTCCGGACAAAACTATTTGCATGATGACGGCTCCAACCTCCTCGAATATTTCTCAAGGAGTCCGTCGTGATCCAGCTTCGTCCGAGTGCGTCCCGTGGCTTTGCCGACCATGGCTGGCTGGTGACGCGCCATAGTTTTTCCTTCGCGGATTACTATGATCCGGCTGAAATGGGCTGGGGAGTGCTGCTCGTGATCAATGAGGATCGGGTGGCACCGGGCAAGGGATTCGGTACGCATGGCCATCGCGACATGGAGATCGTTACCTACGTTATCGAAGGTGAGCTTGAGCATCGGGACAGCCTCGGCAATGGCGAGGTGATCCGCCCGGGCGAGGTGCAGCGCATGAGTGCTGGTACCGGTATTCGGCACAGCGAATTCAATCCCTCCCCGAACGAGACGACGCACCTGTTGCAGATCTGGATCGAGCCCAGCGAACTGGGGATTACGCCGGGTTATGAGCAACAGCTGCTGGCGCCGGGGGATAACGGCTGGCGGTTGATCGCGTCACCCGATGCGGCCCAGGGCAGCACGCTGATTCATCAGGACGCACGGCTTTTTGCCGCACGTTTGCGGACTGATGCCGAACTTGACTACACGCTCGACCCGCGACGACGGGCCTATGTGCACCTGGTGCACGGCGGTCTGTCGGTCAACGGGCTGGCGATGACTGCAGGGGACGGGGCCAAGATTGCCGGAGAGTCTTCACTGCATTTTGTCGCCAGTGCCAGCAGCGAGATCCTGCTGTTTGACCTGCCGGACTAAGAACGTTCGGCAGTCATTCACGCAGTCATTCAGTATCCAGGCCGACTCAGCGATGACCGTCCCAGCCACGGTTGTACCTGTCCCAGTCGCGGTCGCGATGGCGGCGGTGGCCTCGGTCATTCCAGTCGCGTCCGCCTTGAACAACATACACCGGCCGGTGTTCGACCCGTACCGGCTGGGTGTAATAGACCTGCTGCGGGTAATACGCCGGTTGCGGGTAATACGCCGGTTGCGCGTGATACACCGGGGGGGCGGAGTAATAATCGACACGTTGCTCAACACGACCTCGGCTTCGGCTGTTTTCCGAAGCGATAGCCGCGCCGGCCGCAGCGCCCAGCGCTCCGCCGACGACAGCGCCGTTGCGCCCGCCGATCAACCGTCCGACCAGCACGCCAGCGCCTCCGCCCAGTAGCGCGCCGATAACGGCATCGTTGGCCATGGCGACATTGGCTGAGAGCAGGCAAAGTGAAAGTAGCATCGTGATGCGCAGTTGCTTTTTCATGATTGTTCCTTTTAATCGTAGTAAGTCCAACATAAGGAACAACGCTGCGGCGCCCGCGTCGCTGACTTTCCTTACAAATTGTTACTACGCCCGGTTTTTCGGCAGCAGGCGTCGCTGGGTCTCCCTACGGAGTAAAATGCCGGGATGCCTGACACCCGCTTCATCCATCTCCGCCTGCACAGCGAATACTCGGTCACCGATGGCATCGTTCGTCTGGATGATGCCGTAGCGCGTGCGGTTTCGTGCGCCATGCCGGCGCTGGCGCTCACCGATCTGGCCAATTTCTTCGGGCTGGTCAAATTCTATTCGGCGGCGCGCGGCAAGGGCCTCAAGCCGGTGCTCGGCAGCGACGTATTCCTGGCCAACAAGGCCGATCCGGATCGCCCTTATCGGATGCTTCTGCTTTGCCGTTCGCATCAGGGGTACCTGCAGCTTTGCGAGTTGTTGTCGCGTGCCTACCTTGCGCCACGCATGCGTGGACGTGCCGAAATTACCCGCCAGATGCTGCGTGAAGTCGGCGTGGATGGGTTGATCGCGCTCTCCGGCGCGGGGGCTGGCGATATCGGCGAATCGCTGCTGCAGGGCAATGTCGAGCAGGCGGCCAGCCGTGCACGGTACTGGGCGAATTTGTTCCACGGCGCGTTCTACCTCGAAGTGCAGCGCGTTCATCCACGCGGGCAGGCGCAGCAGGAGGCCTTGATTGCGGCAACCGCCGATCTGGCAGCCGATCTGGATTTGCCGCTGGTGGCCACGCATCCAATCCAGTTTCTTGAACGCGACGATTTCAAGGCGCACGAAGCGCGTGTCTGCATCGCCGAAGGTTATATGCTGGGCGACGCACGGCGTCCGAAGATCTACACCGAGGAGCAGTACTTCAAGTCGCAGGATGAGATGGCGGCGCTGTTCTCGGATCTGCCGGAAGCGCTTGAGAACTCGGTCGAAATCGCCAAGCGCTGCAACCTCACGATTACGCTCGGCAAGCACTATCTGCCGGATTTCCCGACTCCGGAAGGCATAACCCTGGACGATTTCCTGTGCCAGGAAGCGGCGCGCGGTCTCGAAAAACGCTTGCTGCAGCTCTTTCCGGATGTCGCCGAGCGTGAGCAGCAGCGCGCGACCTACGACACGCGCCTGAAGATCGAGACCGACACCATCATCCAGATGGGCTTCCCTGGCTACTTCCTGATCGTGGCGGATTTCATCAACTGGGCCAAGAACAACGATGTCCCGGTCGGTCCCGGCCGCGGTTCGGGTGCCGGTTCTCTGGTTGCCTTCTCGCTCGGCATCACCGATCTCGACCCGCTGCGTTACGCCCTGCTTTTCGAGCGTTTCCTGAATCCGGAGCGGGTGTCGATGCCCGACTTTGATATCGATTTTTGCCAGGACAAACGCTGGCAGGTCATCGAATATGTGCGCGAAAAATACGGCGCGGCGGCGGTGTCGCAGATTGCCACGTTCGGCACCATGTCGTCGAAAGCGGTGATTCGCGATGTCGGGCGCGTGCTTGATCTGCCGTACAACTTCTGCGACCAGCTCTCCAAGCTGATTCCGCTGGAAGCCAACAAGCCGCTCTCGTTGGCCAAGGCCATCGAAGCCGAACCGCAACTCAAGGCCAAGATCGAGGAAGGCGATGAGGTTCACGACCTGTTCGACCTTGCGGCCCGTCTTGAAGACCTGACGCGCAACGTCGGCATGCATGCCGGCGGCGTGCTGATTGCGCCGGGCAAGCTCACCGACTTCTGTCCACTCTATTCGGGCGACGGCGGCGGTTCGGTCGTCTCGCAATACGACAAGGACGACGTCGAAAAAGTCGGCCTGGTGAAGTTCGACTTCCTCGGCTTGCGCAACCTGACCATCATCAAGCTTGCGGTCGACTACGTCGAGAAACTCACCGGCACGCGCCCCGATCTCGACGCGCTGACCTTCGATGATCCGAAGGCCTACCAGATCCTCAAGGACGCCAACACCACGGCGATCTTCCAGGTCGAATCGGAGGGCATGAAAAAGCTCCTCAAGAAGCTGGCGCCCGACCGCTTCGAGGACATCATCGCCGTACTCGCGCTCTATCGCCCCGGTCCGCTCGGTTCGGGCATGGTCGATGACTTCATCCTGCGCAAGAAGGGGCAGCAGAAGATCGACTACTTCCACCCGGACCTGACCGCCTGCCTGTCGCCGACCTACGGCGTCATCGTGTATCAGGAACAGGTGATGCAGATCTCGCAGATCATCGGCGGCTACACGCTGGGTGGCGCCGACATGCTGCGCCGGGCGATGGGCAAGAAAAAAGCCGAAGAGATGGACAAGCACCGCGAAACCATCGCCGCCGGGGCCAAGAAACTGGGCTACGACCCGGCGCTGGCCACGCAGTTGTTCGACCTGATGACCAAGTTCGCCGAATACGGCTTCAACAAGTCGCACACCGCGGCCTACGCCGTCATCACCTATCAAACGGCCTGGCTCAAGGCGCACCACTGCTCCGCCTTCATCGCCGCCACCCTGTCGTCGGACATGGACAACACCGATGCGGTGAAGATCTTCTACGACGATGCCATCGCCAACAAGCTGACCGTCCTCGGCCCGGATGTGAACGCCTCGGAATACCGTTTCACGCCGGTTGATCGCAACACCATCCGTTACGGCATGGGGGCCGTGAAAGGGACCGGGGAACAGGCGGTGAACTCGATTCTCAAGGCACGCCAGAGCGGTGGCGACTTCAAGGATCTGTTCGAGTTCTGCCTGCGCGTTGACAAGCGCATGGTCAACCGGCGCACCATCGAAGCATTGATTCGCGCTGGAGCGTTCGATTCGCTGGATGATCACCGCGCGCGGCTGATTGCTTCCGTTGGCATCGCCATGGAGGCGGCCGAGCAGGCCGAGCGCAACGCCATGCAGGTCAGCCTGTTCGACGTGTTCGACAGCGCCACAAACGCGGAACACGGGCCGCAATACCGTGAAGCACCGCGCTGGAAAGAGCGGCAACAACTGACCGAAGAAAAACTGGCGCTCGGTTTCTTCTTTTCAGGCCATCCCTTCCATGGCTTCAAGGCCGAGGTTTCGCGTTTCGCGCGCCAACCACTGGCGTCGCTGCAGGCGCGCAAGGAGCCGCAACTGCTGGCCGGCCTGGTGGTCGGTGTGCGCACCAAGATGAGCGCACGCGGCAAGATGGCGTTCGTCCAGATCGACGACGGCACGACCTTGCTGGAGGTGCTGGTGTTCAACGAGATTTTCGAAGCCGAACGCGCCAAGATCAAGAACGATGAAGTGCTGATCATCGAGGCCAAGGTGCAGCGCGATGATTTTGCCGGTGAAGGCAAAGTGCGGGTGACGGCCGAGCGGCTGCTGACGCTGGCCGAGGCGCGCGGGCGCTTCGCCAAGCACCTGCGGCTGTCGCTGAACGGGCAGGCCAGCGGTCCGAATGCCCCGGCCGCGGTACAGCGCCTGCGTACCTTGCTGGCGCCTTATACCCCGGGCAATTGCCCGGTGCGCCTGACCTACCGCAATGCCGACGCCGTGTGCGAACTGGCGCTGGGCGAAAATAATCGGGTGCGCCTCGAAGACGAGCTGCTGACGGCGCTGACCGACTGGTTGAGCAGTGAAAATGTCAGCATCAATTACACTTGAAATGAATTTAGGTCACGGAAGGACGTGCAGATGTCTTTAGTTCGGTTGCGCCGGATTGGCGCTTGC
>JANNNT010000714.1:0-2922 GCA_031398685.1 Rhodocyclaceae bacterium
ATACAGGAGGCCGGCGTATCGAAGCGGCACTGGCCTTGGGCATTGGCCGCAACACCATCACGCGCAAGATCCAGGAACTGGGTCTTCTTGACAGCGGGCGAAGCGAAGAAGCCGAGTGAGGCGTTCGGTGAGGACGTAGAATGGCTTTACAAACTCGCAGAGCATTAACTGCCTCGATACCGGAGGCGGGACCAAGGTTTTCGAGTTAGCGTTCTCCGGGTTTTGACGCAACCCGTTTTCCCGGGGCTTCCGGGTTACGGGATCATGGATCGGTTTTGGCGAAAGATTTATGTGGGGTTCATCCTTTCGAAATCTTCGATGAGCTCGATGCGGCCATCCTCTGGGCCAACGAAATAGTCGCCGCTGCGGCCGGCCAATGGCCTCCAGAAACTCGACCAAGCCAAGTGTCCATGTGCCTTGCCACGGATAAATGAGCGGTTGGCGGGGCTTTCTAGGATAATGGCGGCGTTGATTAATGATGCCGTCGCAATGACCGATTCTTCTGCTTCACTCCTTATTGACCCTGTGCGCCTGCAAGCCCTGCTTGGGGATGCGCGTGGGCGTTTTGATGTCGACGCGCTGGCCGAATGCGCGTCGACCAGCACGCTTCTGCTTGAACGTTGCGCGCAAGGAGCGCCGGCAGGCAGTGTGGTGGTGGCCGATCGCCAGACCGCCGGACGCGGAAGCCGTGGGCGGAGCTGGCTCGCGTCGCCGGAATCCAGCCTGACTTTTTCGCTGCTCTGGCGTTTTGACTGCGGTCTTGAAGGATTGTCCGGGCTCTCGCTGGCCGTGGGTGTCGCCGTAGTTTACGCACTTGAAGCCTGCGGTGCCTCCGGTATCACGCTTAAGTGGCCGAACGATATCCTGCATGACGACGCCAAGCTGGGTGGCATTCTTGTCGAGTTGCAAGGTGAGACGGATAGTTCGCTAGCCGTGATCGGTATCGGCCTCAATCTGCGGCTGCCGGAAAACATTGGCGGTGGTGATGGTTTTGCAATGCCGCCCACCGCACTGGACAAGATCGTCGCTCCGCTACCGGAACGACATGCCTTGTTTGCCCAGCTGCTGATCGAACTGGCTCATGTTTTTGATCGCTTTGCGGTGGGTGGTTTTGCCGCCCTCCGTGAGCAATGGCAGTCACATCATGCCTGGCAGGATCGCCCGGTGCGCCTGTTGCGCGACGGACGGGTCGAGAAGGAGGGTATTTGCCGTGGTGCCGATGCGGACGGCGCCTTGCTGGTGCACACCGCGGCAGGAGTCGAGCGCTGTCTGTCCGGCGATCTTTCACTGCGCGCTCTATCATGATCGCCATCGACGCCGGCAATACGCGAATCAAGTGGGGCGTCCACGACGGATCGGCCTGGGTTGCCCAAGGGGCTTTGCCGACCGGCGAAGCCGCAAGTCTGTCCGAAGTGTCCGCCGGGTGGCCGAAGGCGGCGCGCATCGTTGCCTGCAACGTGGCTGGCGCGACGGTTGAAGCAGCGATCAGCACTTCGCTGGCGACACGTTTTTCGCCCCTGCTCTGGCTGCGATCAAGCAACGAAGTCTGCGGTGTTCGCAATGGCTACGAACAACCTGACCGTCTCGGTGCCGACCGCTGGGCGGCACTGATCGGCGCGCGCGGGCAACTGTCCACTGCCTGCCTGGTCGTTTGTGCGGGCACAGCGACGACTGTTGATTGGCTCGATGCGAGCGGAGAATTCCGGGGCGGGTTGATTCTCCCGGGCGTTGATCTGATGCGGGCCTCGCTGGCGCGCAACACGGCGCAACTGCCGCTGGCTGACGGCAATTTCCGCTGCGAGCCGCGCAATACCATGGATGCCATTGTCAGCGGTTGTCTGCACGCCCAGATCGGTGCCATCGAGCGCATGTTTGCCAAACTGGCGACCGAGCCGGGTGCGGTCTGCCTGCTGACTGGGGGGGCCGCGCAAAGCATTGTTCCGCTCGTGAGTATCCCGTTCCAGTTGACGGAGAATCTGATCCTCGATGGACTGGTGCGCTTCGGCGCTTCGCAGTAGTCTCTCGAACTGTTCGTGAGGAACGATCCGGCGGCGCTTTGGCGGACCGTTGGTTTGACCAGCGCCGCCGGCATGACCTAATAAACCAGCACTACTCGTATAGGGAGATCGTCATGGCACTTATGGATTTCATCAAGAAACAGTTTATCGACGTCATTCACTGGACAGAGGGCGGCGATGGCGTGTTGGCCTATCGCTATCCGATGCGGGATTTTGAAATCCAGAATGGCGCCCAACTCACGGTGCGCGATTCGCAAATGGCGGTGTTTGTCAATGAAGGCCAGTTGGCGGACGTCTTTGGCCCTGGACTGCACAACTTAACCACGCAGACGCTGCCGGTCCTGACCAACCTGAAAAACTGGGACAAGCTATTCGATTCCCCCTTCAAATCTGATATTTATTTCTTCTCGACCCGCCTGCAACTCGACCGCAAGTGGGGAACGCCGAACCCGATTACTATCCGCGACAAGGATTTTGGCATGGTGCGCATGCGCGCCTTCGGCATCTACTCGTACAAGCTCGTTGAGCCAGGCAAGTTCCACCAGGAAATCTCCGGTACGCGCGAAATTTACGGGGTCGACGATCTCGATGGCCAGCTGCGCGGTCTGGTGATCGGCACGATGACCGACCTGTTCGGCGAGTCGGGTGTTCCCTTCATCGACATGGCTGCCAATCAGGTTGAATTCAGCAGCACGCTGAAAGGAAAACTGGAGCCGGTATTTGCCCGTTACGGTCTGGCGCTAGACAGCTTTGTCGTACAGAACGTCACGCTGCCGGAGGAGTTGCAGAAGATCCTCGACACCCGGATCAGCATGAACATGTTGGGCGACATGGGACGCTTCACCCAGTATCAGGTGGCCAACAGCATTCCGCTGGCCGCGCAGAACGAGGGCGGAATGGCCGG
>JANNNT010000721.1:0-1792 GCA_031398685.1 Rhodocyclaceae bacterium
GAGAAAAAAGCCGCCGGGGTGGTGTCTTCGAGAATCACCCCTTCGTCGAAGAAAATGATCCGGTCGGCGACTTCCTTGGCGAAACCCATTTCATGGGTGACCACCAGCATGGTGATGCCGGTGTGTGCAAGCTCCCGCATGACGGTCAGCACTTCGTTCACCATTTCCGGGTCGAGGGCCGAAGTCGGTTCGTCGAAAAGCAGAACCTTCGGGTCCATGGCCAAGGCGCGGGCGATAGCGACCCGTTGCTGTTGTCCGCCGGACAGCTGTACCGGATATTTGTGCGCCTGGTTCTTTAGGCCGACTCGCTCCAGCAAGGCCATGGCCTTGGCTTCGGCATCCTGCCGCGACATTTTCCGAACGCGTATCGGTGCCAGCGCCACGTTCCGCAGGATGGTCAGGTGCGAGAAAAGATTGAAGCTCTGAAACACCATGCCCACTTCACGCCGGATGGCGTCGAGGTGTTGCAGGTCATCATTGAGTTCGATGCCGTCAATGATGATTTCCCCGGCATCGTGTGTTTCGAGCCGATTCAGGGTGCGCAGGAAAGTCGATTTGCCCGAACCGGACGGGCCGATGATGGCCGTGACTTCACCTTCGGAGAAATCCGCGGAGACATTCCGGAGTGCATAAAATGAGCCGAAGCGTTTATCGACGTTGCGCGCAATGATGATCGGCGGGGGAGTGCTTGCGTTGTTCATGGTTCTCTGTCTATCGCTTCTGGCCCGCGTCAAGGCGTGCCTCAAGAGCCGCCGTGAGGGTCGTGAACGCGGTGGTCAGAATCAGATAAATCGCGCCAATGGTGAGGAATACCGGGATCGGTTGATAGCTCTCGGCCTGCACCCGGTAACCGGCCATGGTCAATTCGACCACACTGATGGCGTAGGCCAACGAGGAGTCCTTGACCAGCGAGGCCAGGTTGTTGGCCAGCGCGGGCAGCGCGACGCGCATACTCTGCGGCAGAACGACGTCCATGAAGGTCTGGAATGGCTTCAGGCCAAGCGCCTTGGCGGCTTCCACCTGCCCGTGCGGAACGGCAAGAATGCCCGCGCGCACGCACTCGGTATTGTAGGCGCCGATATTGAGCGAGAGCGCGATGGCCGCGCAAGCGAAGTCCGAAAGATCAATACTTTCCGGCATGATCGTAGGGAGTGCCAACCAGACGAACATGATCTGCAGGAGCAGCGGCGTTCCGCGAATCAGCCAGACATAGAAGTCGCAGAGCAAGCGCAGCGGCAGAAACTTGGACAGCTTGCCAATCCCGGCCAACACGCCGAGCACTACGCCGACAGAACCGGAGATCAGGGTCAGCCAGACGGTAACCCGCGCCCCCTCGGCAAACTGCTCGGCGGCGGGGCCAATGGGGGATGGCGCCGCCGAAAGCGGAATCGCCAACCCCCAGAGGAAAAACAGCAATCCGATCATGGCACCGAACATGGTCCAGCCCGGATATTGTTTCGTCCAGTTCATTTAGTAACGCTTCGCTTGCTTACTTGCAGTTGATGTCCGTCTTGAAATACTTTTCGGAAAGCGCAGCCAGGGTGCCGTCCTTTGAAAGTTCGACCAAGCCCTGATTGACCTTGTCCATGAACTCTTTGTTGTTCTTGCGCATGATCAGCGAAACGCGCTCGACAAAAACCTGTTCGCCAGCAACGATGCCCGCGTCGGCGTTCTTGTTCAGCGTTTCCATGATTGTGAACTTGTCAGAAATCCAGGCGTCGATTTTCTTGGCCTTAAGCGCTGAGAAAACTTCCGGATCGGCCTTGTAGGTTTTGACATTCTTGACGCCAGG
>JANNNT010000736.1:0-3974 GCA_031398685.1 Rhodocyclaceae bacterium
GGTGGTCGACACCCTGAGCCGGCTGGAGGTGCCCAACAGCGTTGGCAAGTTCGTCAACACCGTGCGCCAGCAGCTGCTAGTGGCGAATCGGCAATTGCGCGAGGAAGCGGCGGCCCGCGGCGTGCCCATCATCGGCAGCACGGTCGTGGTCCTCCTTGCTTGCGACAGCAATTGCGGTTATCTGTGGGCCGGGGACAGCCGTCTTTATCTCTTCAGAAACGGACGCCTGCAACAGCTCACCCGCGATCACAATCACGTTGAAGAACTCAGGGCCCGAGGGGAACTCCCGCCGGAAGACAGTATCGACTATCCATCCCGCAATATGATCACGCGCGCGGTAGGCGCCGTGGATACGCTGGATCTCGACGAACAAACCATCGACGTCGAGGATGAAGACATCCTGCTGCTGTGCAGTGACGGCCTCAGCAATGAAGTCAGCGACCGCGAAATCTGCGCTGCACTCGTCTCCGGCAATTGTCGACAGGCGGCGGAAACTTTGGTCGAAATCGCCCTCAATCACGGCGGTCGCGACAATGTTTCGGTGGTCGTGGCGCGTGCCGAAGACCTTTACAGCACGGACAAGACCATACTGAACCCTGCCTTCCTCTGACACCGGTTGCCGCTCAGGACGCTTTGCCGCTGTCGGGCACCCCCAGTTTGCGGAAATCCTTGGAATGGATACCGTGCTTCTTGAGCAGCATTTGCAGGTGAGAGCGGTTCATGTCGCAGCGCCTGGCCAGTTCCGCCACCGTGCCGCCGGTTTCCTTCAAGCCAAGCTCCAGAAAGGCTCGCTCCGCCGCATCGCTGGCGACGCGCTTGGCGTCGCCTAGGGAGGACTGAGTGGTGGTAACGGCGGCGGCCCCGCTGCCGGCGGCGCGTTCCGGCACGCCGGGCCGGATATCCTCGGGAAGGTGTTCCAGGTCCGCCGTATCCCCGGATAGGCAGGAGATCCGGTAGACGATGTTGCGCAGTTCACGGATATTGCCCGGATACGAATAATTGAGCAGGAAGGCCCGCAGCCGGGGCGTCATCTTCATCGGGCGCCGTTTCAGCATTTCCGCGGCCTCGTCGCCGAAGAAGGAAAAGAGCAGCGGAATTTCGTCCTTGCGTTCACGAAGCGGCGGCAAGGTGAGGTGGATGACGCTAAGCCGGTAGAACAGGTCTTCCCGGAATTTGCCCTCCTCGCTCAGGCGGCGCAGGTTGCGGTTGGTCGCGGCCACGATACGGGCGTCCACCACCATCGTTTCGTCCGACCCGACCCGCTGTATCTCATGGGATTCCAGGACGCGCAACAGCTTCACCTGCCCGGCCAGCGGCAGCTCGCCAATCTCGTCGAGGAAGATGGTTCCCGTGTGTGCGCTCTCGAACTTGCCGCGCCGGTCGCTGGCCGCTCCGGTGAATGCCCCCTTCTTGTGGCCAAACAGTTCGGACTCCAGCAGGTTTTCGGGGATCGCCCCGCAATTGACCGAAATATACGGCTTGTCGGCGCGGGAACCGTTGGCGTGAATCACTTTCGCCATCAGTTCCTTGCCGGTCCCGCTTTCGCCGTCGATGAGCACGGGCAGATCGGTGGGTGCCGCCTTTTCGGCGATTTCCAGGGATTCGAGCAGCTTCGGATTGTCGCCGAAGGCGCCTTCGAAGACGAAGCTGCGTGCGAGCATGGCCTGGCGGCGTTCTCCGGCCGACTGATTCACGCGCACCGGTTCCGCCGCCGCCTTCACGAAGCGCGCCTTGTGCGAGAGCTGCAATACTTCGTCGCGCAGGGCATTGGATTGCCGGAGCAGCTTGTCGATGTCCGCGCGTTCCAGCTTGGACGCCCAGCGGAGCGTTGAGCGCAGAATTTCGATTTTCTCGATCAGCCCGCCGAACGACATCGCGGAACCCGCTTCCACATCCTGGTCGAGTATTTTCATGCGGTGCTCAGCTGTTTCTGGACCAGTTGGTAGTACATCCCCTTCCTGGCCACCAGTTCGTCGTGCCGGCCCTGCTCCACAATGGCGCCTTCGTACAGCACGATGATCTTGTCGGCGCGCATGATGGTGCTGAGCCGGTGCGCGATGATGACGGCGGTGCGGCCCTTGAGGATGTCGTGCATGTTGCCGATGATGTTGCTTTCGGACTGGGTATCCAGGGCCGAAGTCGCCTCATCGAAAACCAGGAGGCGCGGATCGTGGTACAGCGCCCGGGCGATGCACAGGCGCTGGATCTGCCCGCCCGACAGGCCGACACCACGCTCGCCGACGATCTGCTCGTAGCGCAGCGGCAGTTTTGCGATGAAGGCGTGCGCGTCGGCCAGTTTCGCCACTTCCTCGATGCGTCGCCGGTCGGGACTTTCGTCACCGCTGGCGATGTTCTCCGCGATGCTCCCGGAAAACAGCAGATTGCTCTGCATCACATAGCCGACCTGGGCGCGGTAGTACTCCTTGTCGATCTGGCCCAGGTCGTAGCCGTCGATCATTATTTTGCCTTCCGTGGGCGCGTAGAACCCGACCAGAAGTTTCGCCAGGGTGGTTTTCCCGGAGCCGCTGCGGCCGACGATGGCGATCAGTTCCCCCGACTTGACATCGAGGCTGATGTTTTCGAGAACATAGGGGCTGTCGTCGCCATAGCGGAAATAAACGCCGTCGAGATTGACGTCGCCCTGCAGATCGGGCAGGACGATGCGCGACGCAATGTCGTCCGGCCTTTGTTCCGGCTCCAGGTCCAGCACGTCGCCGAGGCGCTCCATGGCCACGCCGGCATCGTTCAGCAGGTTCCACAACCCGACCAGGCCCATCAGGGGTGCCAGCACGCTGCCCATCAGGGCATTGAAGGCAATCAACTGGCCGATGGTCAGTTCATGGGCGAGCACGAGGCTGGCGCCCATCCAGAGGATGGCAATCGTCGTGGCGGCATGCAGCAACTGGCTGCCGAGACCGACCAGGATATGGAAAATCTGCGCCCGGTACTGCACTTCCAGCGCCTTGGCGTATTTCTTCTCCCATTTCAGGCGAACCGGACGCTCGATACCCATGCCCTTGATGGTTTCCACACCGCCGAGCGTTTCCATCAGGAAGGACTTGGCGTCGGTCGCGGCCGTGAACACTTCGCGCGCGTAGTTCTTGATCTTCGGCGTCGCCAGCACGGTGAGGACCAGGATCGGGATGATGAAAGCGATGAGCAGGAGGGTCATCTTCACGTTGTAAAGGAACATGATCGTGAAGTAGATGAACACCATCAGCAGATTCAGCACGGTGGTGACCGTCGACTCGGTCAGGAAGGCACGTATCGTCTGGTTTTCCTGGAAGCGCGCAAAGATGTCGCCGGTCTTGCGCTTGGCGAAGAAGGAAAATGGCAAAGAAAGCGTGTGCTTGAAGAATCGCGACATCATCGCGAAATCCATGTTGCGGACCATGAAGTTGGCGAGAAAAGCCCTGATCGTCGCCATCAGCTGGGTGAAGATATTGGAAATCACCAGGCCGACGATGAGCAGGTGCAAGAGGCTGACGTTCTGGTGAACGATGACGCCATCCAGGATGTTCTGGATGATCAGCGGCGGCACCACGCCCAGCAACTGGATGACGAAAGTGGCCAGGAACAGGTGCCAGAGAATCTTCTTGTACGGTATCAGGTAACCCACGAAGCGCACCCAGGGCGAGCGCGATGCCGTCAGTTGCTCGGTGCTATCGCCGGCCATGAACAGCAGGCAGGTACCGCTCCAGCCGCGCTCGAATTCCTCCACGCTCATCGTCTTGAAGCCGACCGCCGGGTCCGCCACCCACACTTTCCGCTTGGAGACGCCATAGACCACGACGTAGTGGTAACCCTCCCAGTGCACGATGAAGGGCAGGTCGAAACCCAGTAAAGACTCGAAGGTGCTCTGGACTCCGCGCGTCGTGAAGCCAAGGGCGTCGCCGGCTCACGCCTGGCTGTCCAGCGTGGCGCCCTGCGTGGTGACGTTGGCCAGTTCTCGCAACTTGCCCAGCGTCACCGGG
>JANNNT010000020.1:0-4097 GCA_031398685.1 Rhodocyclaceae bacterium
GGTTCCTGCAACACGAGGCCAATGTTCTTGCGGTATTCGGCGACCGGAAGCGAACGGATATCGACGCCGTCAATCAGGATCGCGCCTTCGGTCACGTCGTAGAAGCGGCAGATCAGATTGACCATGGTGCTCTTGCCCGAACCGCTGTGGCCGACCAGGCCGATCATCTCGCCCGGTTCGATCTGGATGCTGATGTCGCGGGTGACACTGCGCGTGCCGTAACGGAAGCCGACGTTACGCAGCTCGATGCGGCCGGTGACCGTAGGCAGATGCACCGGGTTGGTCGGCTCCGGAACACTGGAAACGTGGTCGAGAATATCAAAAATCCGTTTGGCGCCCGCCGCGGCCTTCTGCGTCACCGAGACGATGCGGCTCATCGAATCCAGGCGCAGGTAAAAACGTCCGATGTAGGCCAAGAATGCGGTGAGTACGCCGACGGTGATGTCGTTTTTTGAGATCTGCCAAATGCCGAAGGCCCAGACGACGAGCAGGCCGATTTCGGTGAGCAGGGTGACGGTCGGCGAGAACAGCGACCAGACCTTGTTGACCTTGTCATTGACCTCGAGATTGTGCAAATTGGCCGCGCGGAAACGCGCCGCCTCGCGATTCTCCTGGGCGAAGGCCTTGACCACGCGGATACCAGGGATGGTGTCGGCCAGCACGTTGGTGACTTCGGCCCAGATGCGGTCGACGCGCTCGAAGCCGGTGCGCAGTTTCTCCCGCACCACATGAATCAGCCAGGCAATGATCGGCAGCGGTAACAGGGTGACCAGGGCCAGCGTGGGGTTGATCGAGACGAGGATGGACGTGGTCATGGCGATCATCAGCACGTCGGTGACAAAATCGAGAAAATGCAGCGAGATGAAGATGTTGATGCGGTCGGTTTCCGAACCGATGCGCGCCATCAAATCGCCGGTGCGCTTGCCGCCGAAGTATTCCTGCGAGAGCTTCAACAGGTGCTCGTAGGTCGTCGTACGCAGGTCGGCGCCGATGCGTTCCGAGACCAGCGCCAGAATGTAGGTGCGCGCCCAGCCGAGTACCCAGGCCAGCAGCGCCGCGCCGAACAGGCCGGAGAGGTAGAGCGTGACGAGGTCGGTGTCGATCGGCTGGCCGTTCTGATAGGGGATCAGCACCTTGTCCATCATCGGCATGGTCAGGTACGGCGGAACCAGCGTGGCTGCGGTTGACCCCAATGACAACAGGAATCCGGCCAGGAGTCGCCAGCGGTAGGGATAAGCAAAGCGCCAAAGCCGGAACAGCGTCCACGTTGACGGTGGTGCGTGGATTTCCTTGCTGCACACGGGACATTCTTCCTGACCGGCCAGCAGCGGCGTTTCGCAGTTCGGGCACAGGGCCTGGGTCGGCGCCGCCGGGATCTCTCCGGTGAGCTGAAAGGCCAGTTGCCGCGCGAAATGTTCGATCAGTCGCCCGGCAGCGATGTCGCCACCCAGCGTATAGCGCCAGAACGCCAGCCTTGAGTTGCCATCAAAGAGTTCGAGACAGCCCACGCCCGAATGGTCCCGTCGCGTCAGTGTCAGTCCATCGCGGAAGGCGTGGGTCTGCCAGTTTTCATCGTCGGCCGATTTCGCGAGCAGGCGCTGATTGGTCAGTACGATCAGGCCGGAGGCGAAGCGCAGTTGGGTGTTGAGATCAATTTCCAGCCAGGCCAGAACGTGTTCGTCACCGGTGAATTGTGTTTCGACTTCTGTGAGCCACGCCGAAGGCAAAGGTATCAACGAAACGCTGGGCAGGGTGTAGCTGGCGATGGAGGCCGGAGGGTTGCTGTTTGTCATTGTTGCTTTTTGTCGGGGAGCGGTAGGGGATGCACCAAAACCGGTAAGTATACCCGTCTTCACCTGGGCACTGGGATGGCTATTGTGCCGAGGGGTGCGTTGAAATCTGGTTCTGAACTTCCTCGGCGGCTACAGGTTCTTGTAGGAGCGCAGTTTATCTGCGCGATGGGCAGTTGTACTCCACCACTGCAATCGCCCAGTGAAACTGGGCTCCTACACGATTGCTACCGCGCCGTTAGTTTTTTGAGGCAACCAACACTTTCAAACGCACCCTGTGCTGAGAGAAGAGAATGCGGAGCAGCCTTGGGGAAAGGCCGAGTCGACCGAAGCGGGTTTGGTCAGGTTAACGCAGCGTAACCCGACAACAGTAAACGAAAGCGCGCATCGTCGGGTTATGGCCGCAGGACGAACAGAACAGCTACGCAACCGGGTCTACACGCTGATTATGGCGTCACACGGGCTTTATCGGCGTGCCCGCCAGGCTGAACTGGCCGGACGAAAGGCGCGCCAGGGCCACGGCGAAACCGGAAATACCAGCGCCCTTGAACAACACGCAGGGCTTGCCATTGCGTTTGCACTGGCGCTTCAACTGGTAATACGCGGAGTGGCTGACGCAATCGGTCGGGCACACCACGGCGTCGGCGCCGTTGATCATGTCCGGCAGACGGGCGAGGGACTCTTCCAGACCCCCGTCGTGGTGAATCAGGCGAATTCCCAGACGTTCGGCCAGCACACGGTATTGAGCCAGCAGCGAACTGCGGCCGCCGACATAGAGTACGCAGCGGTTGAGCGTCGCCTGGTCGCAGGAGGCGCATTGGCCGTCGCACGCTTTCACGGCACTGTCGTCTGTTTCACCCGCCAGTAACAGGCGTTCCAGCGCATTGCGCTCGGCGACCAGCTGGTCGCGTTCACGAGCCAGCGTCTGCGCTTCCTTGTGCGTGACTTTCAAGCTTTGCTCAAGCGCCCAGCCGCGCTGGGCGGCAACGAGCAGCTGGTCATTGGCCGCTTGCAGGCTGAGCAGCTTGCGCCCCATTTCCATCATCGCCGAGCCGGATTCAAACGTTGCGAGACGCGCTTGCAGTGCCGCTGCATCGTCTCTGGTCGCGCGCAGACGCTCCAGTTCGGCGGTGGTTTTCTGCACTTGCTGGCGGAGTGTGGCCTCGCTGTTGGCCTGCTGCTTCTTCTGCTGTTCCAAGGCAGCTTTCGCCGCGGAGTATTCTTGCTCCAGATAAGCCAGGCGACGCGCATCGGCCGCCTGTCCGGCGCCGACCTGGTGCGAAAGCATGTGCACGTCGGCATAAATGCGCTGCCGGGTTTCGGCACTGACTGCCTTGTGCGTAATCGCCGCCCAAAGGGCGCCGGCCACCTCGCCGCGCGCGTAGTGTTCTTGCCACAGGGCCAGCACTTCGGGGGCGTTTTTTGCGCGTTCAAAGCGAATGATATGAATCCGGTATTTCAGTTCCAGATGCTTCTGGATGGCTTCTGAGACGGCGTTGCGGTTGCCCGCATAGCCGACCGCTTCGACATGCAGGGCAAACTCGTCACGCGGGTTGCCGGCGAAGGAAAAGCGGCGGGCGAATTTGGCGAGTTCGTCAATCGGCAGGCAGGTGCCGATCACCGGGCAGTGGTACTTGTCGCTCAATTCCCAAAGCTTGGCGCGCTTCGCCGGCTTGCCGGTGGCGTCGACAATGTTTGCAATCAGGTTCATGACACGCTCCTGCGGCCGGCCAGCATGCGCCCGCAGCGCTTGCGCCACCAGACGTAGGCGCCGGTCACCGAGAGCATGGCCACGACCAGACCCATGGCCGAAATCAGGATGCGTCCGGGCAGGCCGAGGAGGCGTCCGGAGTGCAGCGGAAACTGGGCCTGCACGAAAATGTCGGCGGCCGTTCCTTCCCACGGCAGGCGCTCGCCAAGCAGGCGGCCATCCTCGCCGTCGAAGAACAGGCGAGCCGGGCCGACGCCCGCCGCGCCGTGATCGCCGCCGGGATGGAAGAACTGCACGCCATAGACGCCAAAACCGGTCGAGTAGAAAACGCTGCCCGGAGGCTCGCTTCAGTGGCGGCGTTGTGCTTCGTCCTGAGCGCGTTCGACGATCCCGGCAAAACCGACCCTGGCTTCGATCGGGTGCAGCGGATCAACCGGTACGCGCGTATCAAAAGGTGTGGGCGTGACCTGCGAGACGGTGGACAGCAGCGGGTAGAAAACTTCGCGGTAGAGGTTCAGCGAAAAGGCGGTGAAGGCCAGGATGACGAGCAGGCCCCAGGACCACAGGCTGCCGGCGCGGTGCAGGTCGAAGTTGAG
>JANNNT010000030.1:0-3487 GCA_031398685.1 Rhodocyclaceae bacterium
TACTTCAGGCAGTGCGCGTTTTTCGTCGCCGCTCGGCGTCTATGACTTCCAGAAGCGAACCAGCCTGATCCGCGTATCCAGGGAAGCATCAAAAACGCTAGGGCGTATCGCCTCGACGCTGGCGCAGGGCGAGGGTTTGCCAGCGCACGCTCGCTCCGCTCAATACCGAGTAGAGTCGGACTCCTGACACGCACCACAAAGGGATCTGGGATTTCCCTGATTTCTTTGCGATTTTGCGGCGAGGGTCCATCACTGCCTGGCTCCACCAAAAATATCCTCACGAGCCACTTTGCTGATCGCCACAGTGGCAGGGTGGGTAAGCTGGCGCTCGGTTGTTATGGCATACAGGTGTTCGACCACGGAATCGATACGGCCAATTTCCGCAACTTGGTATTGCTCGCAGACATGGTCGACGATCGCCGTGGGTGCGACGAAAAGCCCCGCACCCGCTTGTCCAAAGGCTTTCACCAAGGCACTGTCGTCAAACTCGCCGACGATTTGGGGGCGCAAATTGTTCGCCTCAAGCCATTGGATCAACTTCGGCCGAATGGCGGCGTCTTCACCGGGGAGCAGAAAAGGGGCGCCATCAAGTACGGCCGGAAAACTACCTTCCAGTTCCTGCGTCAAGCGTAATGCGCCAAACACGGTCAGCCCGCTCTCGCCGAGCAGGTGACTGTACCCGCGGACGTTCAGATTCGCCGGCATCGGTCGGTCGGCAATGATCATGTCGAGTCGATGGATTGCCAATTCCGCCAACAGTGACGCCAAGCGTCCTTCGCGGCAAATCAGCCGCACGGGTTCGTCGAGTTTGAGTGCCGGCTCCACCAGCCGGTAGGCGACTGACTTCGACACGGAATCGGCGATCCCCACCCGGAATGGAACGGTCTTTTTGGTTTTTTGGTCGTGCAACACATCGAGCAGTTCGTCGCCGATGGTGAATATCTCTTCCGCGTAACTCAAAATTCGCCGCCCAGCGTCGGTCAGCTCCCGGTTGCGCCCGGCACGGCGAAATAGCTCTACACCCAGCGTATCCTCGAATTCGCTCAGTTGCCCGCTGATGGACTGTGGCGTGAGGTTGAGCTGGTCGGCCGCGCGCGCAATGCTGCCAGTCTTCGCAACTATCCAGAAATAGCGTAGATGCTTGAAGTTGAGTGCGGCCATGGTGTTCTCGCCGGTGGGTTAGAAATTACGTCAAAGCGGATACGCTTCCGCCGATGTCAGTTGTCGAGGACTCATCCCATGCATCGAGTTTTTCGATGCGTTCGGCCATTATATTCGACTTGTTAGATGTTTCTCTGCAACCTAGCGTCATCGCCGTGTTGAATCTGATCGTTACCGCGACCTGTCCGAGTCGATTCGTAATTACCCGGATCAGGATGCATTGGAAGGAATGATGGAGCAGGCCCGTCTTGAGAAAGTCGAATACTTCACCCTGACTACAAGGGCTTCCCCAATTTCGCAAGTGCGCGTGAAGTTTTTTTAGCTCATCATTTTTCCTGATCTGGTACCAGTTCCACTGCGTTCGTTGTGCAAGAAGGTGACGGACTGCGATACTACAACCGGTCATTTTGAGCGCATTGGCCCGGACCCTGATGAAAGACGCGCGCCGGAGCCTCATTCGTTAGTCGGGACTGGTCTCGTCCCTTGAGCTAATCAGGTCCATCCGGCGCGGGTCCAACCCGCTTCACATCAACGCATGCAGCGCCTCGGTGATTCCTGGCCGCCGTTCGGCGGCACGCTTGTTCCTTTCAGTATCTTTCCCTGCTGACGTTTTTTATCGGGGTGTCAGGCCGCACTCTTGCTTAGCCGGAAATCCTCGCCGTAGTGCAGCACCGTCCAGGCCAGCCGCGCATTCTTGGCGGCAATGGCGACCACGGCATTCCAGTAGCCGCGCCGTTCGACCGGACTCCGCGCCCAGCGGCTGAAGCCGTCCTGTTTGCCCCCCCCAGGCCGGGCGAGGATGGCGCGGGCGCCCATGACCAGCAGACTGCGCAGGTAGCCATCGCCCGCCTTGGTGATCCGTCCGAGGCGAGTCTTGCCGCCGCTGCTGTGTTGCCCGGGCGTCAGCCCGATCCACGCCGCCACCTGGCGACCATTCTTGAAGTCGTGCCCATTGCCAATGCTGGCCAGCAGGGCACTGGCGGTCAGCTGAGTTGAGCCTTCCTCTTGAACCTCTGGGCGGATTTCTAGTCCAGGGGCAATAAAGCTTCTTCCGTGGTGTTCTGCCTGATAGGATAGTGCTTTATGCGCATCACTATTCAGGCCAGAGACTTCGATTTGACCGAAGGCTTGCGCGAGCATACCGAGCGGCGCCTGCGGTTCGCCCTGAACTGGTCAAATTCTGACGTTTGCACTATCAATGTCTGTCGTTCCGACGTCAATAAGCCGCGCGGTGGCAGCGACAAGCGCTGTCGTATCCGACTCAAGCTGGTGGGCGCACAGTATGTGGTGATTGAAGATGAGTCTGATCTCTATGTGGCGATCGAGCGTGCGGCTGATCGCACCGAGCGTACGGTGGCGCACCGGCTGGAGCGTTTGCGTGAGCATCATCATGATCACCTAAGTAGCGAAGCATCAACGGAAGCCAGCATCCCGCCAGGCACTGGCTCGGAGACCAACTTCCAGACAGCGCTTTAGACAACTCTTCTACAAGGCGAGCGGAATCATGAAAAAAGCAACCCTACCGATTGATGATTCTTAATGTGCACGCTAGGTATCGTCTTAGTCATTACCAAACGCGCCTGTTACACGAATAAATTCCATTTTTCTGGTCAAATTGCCTCGTCGGCAATCACCTCTGCGACAAATAAAAACCTTGCGTTGAAGCCCACAACATCTAGGGAGAACTGCCATGCAGGACAGAGAAGCACACGCCAAACCGGCTGAGGAGCTGGTCAGCAGTTTCCAGACCCACCTTGAACGCGGTCTGACCCAACCCGAGGCGCAGGCGCGACTCGGCAAGTTCGGCGCCAATGAGCTGAGCGAGCGGCCGCGGCCGGGTTTTCTTGCCCTGCTCGGGGATCAATTCAACAATTACCTGGTGGTCATTCTGATCATCGCCGCGGCAGTTTCGCTGGCGCTCGGCGAGTATGTCGATTCCATCGCCATCATGGTCATCGTGGTGCTCAACGCGGTGGTCGGTGTCATCCAGGAATCGAAGGCAGAACAGGCGCTTGAAGCGCTGAAAAAAATGGCCGCTCCAAATGCGCAAGTTATCCGGGACGGCCAGCAGAGGACAATTCCTGGCCGCGAGATCGTCGCTGGCGACATTATCCTGCTCGAAGCCGGAAACTATGTTCCGGCGGATCTGCGTCTGGTTGAGAGCATCAATCTCAAAGTCGAGGAGGCTTCGCTGACTGGCGAATCGCTTCCCGTGGAGAAGAATTCCGGGGTGGTGCTGGACAAGGAAATTCCGCTCGGCGACCGCAAGAACACGGCCTTCATGGGCACGCTGATCACCTACGGACGAGGGCGTGGTCTGGTGACG
>JANNNT010000088.1:0-4072 GCA_031398685.1 Rhodocyclaceae bacterium
TTCTACGTCCTCACCGAACGCCTCACTCGGCTTCTTCGCTTCGCCCGCTGTCAAGAAGACCCAGTTCCTGGATCTTGCGCGTGATGGTGTTGCGGCCAATGCCCAAGGCCAGTGCCGCTTCGATACGCCGGCCTCCTGTATGGGCCAATGCACGGGTAATCAGCACGCGTTCAAAGTTATTGGTCAGCTTTTCGTGAACCTGGCCGTCACCACCCGTCAGCAAACGGTCGACCTCCAGCGCCAGACTGCTCTCCCAGTCAGAAGCCATGTTCAACGGTACCGAATCGCGCAGATCCGCAGGCAGATCGGCGAGATCAACCTGCTGGCCCGGTGCCATTACCGTAAGCCAATGGCAGATGTTCTCCAACTGGCGCACATTACCCGGATAATCGAGTGACGCGAGGTACTTGAGCGCTCCAACGGAAAAGCGTTTGGCTTCGACACCCAGATCCTGCGCACTCTTCTGCAAAAAATGGCGCGCCAGAATGGGAATATCCTCACGCCGTTCACGCAGGCTGGGCAGGCGAACACGAATCACGTTGAGACGGTGAAACAGATCCTCGCGGAACAACCCTTCCTTGACGCGGGTTTCCAGATTCTGGTGTGTTGCTGCGATGATGCGGACGTTGGCCTTGATCGGGGAATGCCCGCCAACGCGGTAGTAGTTACCATCCGAAAGCACGCGCAGCAGGCGTGTCTGCAATTCGGATGGCATGTCGCCGATCTCGTCGAGGAAAAGCGTACCGCCTTCGGCCTGCTCGAAACGTCCGCGACGCTGCGTCGCTGCACCGGTAAAGGCGCCACGCTCATGGCCAAAGAGCTCGGATTCAAGCAGATCCTTGGGAATCGCTGCCGTATTGATGGCAATAAAGGGTTTGTCGGAACGCGGGCTGTGCCGATACACGGCACGCGCCACCAGCTCCTTGCCCGAGCCCGACTCGCCCGTGATCATGACTGTCGCGCTCGACTGGCTAAGGCGACCAATAGCACGGAAGACTTCCTGCATGGCCGGTGCCTGGCCGAGAATCTCCGGCACCAGACCCACCTCACCCGACGCACCAACCTGGTGCTCGCTCTCGTCAATCGCCCGGCGGATCAACTCCAGCGCCTGATCGACGTCAAAAGGTTTGGGGAGGTACTCGAAGGCCCCCCCCTGAAAAGCGGCGACGGCGCTATCCAGATCCGAGTAGGCGGTCATGATGATGACCGGTAAAGAGGGAAACCGTTCTTTAACCTGCTTGAGCATGTCCAGCCCGGACTCGCCCGGCATCCGGATATCGGACACCAGCACCTGCGGCGGCTCGGTGCCGAGATCAAGCTGGGAAAGCGCTTCGCTGGCGGAGGCAAAACTTTTGAACGGCACCTGCTCGCGGGCCAGGGTCTTTTCAAGCACCCAGCGAATTGACTTGTCGTCGTCGACGATCCAGACAGGTTTCATTGATTTCCCAGCCTTCATGATGAGTATGCAGAGCCAGTAGCAATTAGCTTGCCATCACGCCGCATTCAGCGGTATCCGGATCGTAAAACAGGTGTGGCCAGGGCAACTCTCACACTCAATCGTCCCCTGGTGCTGTTGAACAAAGCTCTGCGCCAACGTCAGGCCAAGGCCGTTACCGCCCTGGCGGCCGGAAACCAGCGGGTAAAACATGCGTTCACGGATGTCGTCAGGAATGCCCGGGCCGTTGTCGATGACCTGCAACTCAAGCGCCAGTCGGTAGCGCCGCTTAGCCAGCGTGACCTGGCGCGCGGCACGCGTGCGCAACGTAATCAGCCCCAAACCGGGCGTGCTGCTTGACTGCCCCTTGATGGCTTGCGCTGCGTTGCGGGCGATATTGAGAACCGCCTGAATTAATTGTTCGCGATCACCAACCAGCTCGGGCAGGCTGGTGTCGTAATCGCGCTTCACCGTGAGCGTCAGCGGGAATTCAGCGGTGAGCAAACTACGCACACGTTCAAGTATTTCGTGCATATTGACCGGGCCCGGCTGCATCGGCCGATGCGGCGAGAGCAAGCGTTTCATCAAGTCCTGAAGGCGATCCGCCTCCTTGATGATGACCTGTGTGTACTCGCGCAAGCCCGGGTTGTTGAGCTCAGGTTCGAGCAACTGCGCGGCGCCGCGAATGCCGCCCAGCGGGTTCTTGATTTCATGCGCCAGATTGCGGATCAGTTCGCGGCTGGCGAGCTGCTGCTCAAGCAGGCGCTCTTCGCGCGTGGCCTTGAGCTGCTGATCGATTGGCCACAATTCGACAAGCAATTGCGCCTCCCGCGTATCGGTCGGATTAACCGTGCAATTCAGATGCAGCACGATCCCGTCACTCCGTGTGAGTTCAATGCGTTGTCCGGTATAGCTCCAGCCATGCCGATATGCATTGCCGAGCGCTTCCTGCAGAGTTATGGGAAATTCCACAAGGCTATCCAGGCGAGACCCGGCACCAGCCTTACTGCTGATTGCCAGCAGATGCTCTGCGGCGGAATTCATGTAACGGATGGCGAAATCCCCGTCGAGCAGAATAACCGAGGAGGAAAGCAGGTCCAGCCCACCGTAGGGGTTGAGTGAAATATCAGGCATGCGCGTGGATTAGCAAAAATTGCGCCACTGGGAATCAGCGCAGCCTGGAAACTTCTTTCTGGATCGCCTCGATATTGCGTTCGTGCAGTGCGGCTTTGTCTTTGTAAGGTTGCACACGGTCCAGAACTTTGCCGCCACTGATGGCGCCTCCTTGCATGCGTTCATTGGGCAGCACGATCGCCTCCTGTTCAGCGAGATCCTTCCTGGCTTGATCGAGATTCTTTTGCTCGGTTGCCAGTTCGCTGTCCAGAATGCGCCGGCGGTCGGTGTCACGGGACCGCTGAGCGTTATCGTCGACCTTTGGGAAAGTCACCGGTGTCGGCGTCTTCGTTGCGGCTCTGGGTGCCGGAACCGAAACCGGAGCACCCAGATCCATCGCGGTGCACTTTGCCCCCTTCTCGGAGGATTTGATGTTCGAAAACGATTTGTGCCCACTTTCGTCGACGCACTGATACATAACATCCGCCTGTACTGGCATGGCGGCCAGAAAAAGCAGTGCGCCTAGGAAAAACACCCTCTGGGAATTCATCGCGATCCAATCCGTTGTTGTAACCAGCATCCTGAGTTCAATTGCGTGCGTCAGTGTATTGGATGACCCAATGAAATACAAACGCATCAGGCCCGCTGACGGTGGACAAAAAAAGGACGGGCAAGCCCGTCCTTTTTGGTTTACAGCGTAATCAGCAGCTGTAGTACAGGTCGAATTCGACCGGGTGGGTCGTCATGCGTACCTTGTTGACTTCGTCCATTTTCAATTCAAGGAACGCGTCGATCCAGTCGCTGGAGAAGACACCGCCGCGTGTCAGGAACTCGCGATCCTGGTCGAGCGCACCGAGGGCTTCTTCGAGGCTGGCGCAAACGGTTGGGATCTTTGCATCTTCTTCAGGCGGCAGATCGTAGAGGTTCTTGTCGGCCGGATCGCCGGGGTGAATCTTATTCTGGATACCGTCAAGACCGGCCATCAGCAGAGCGGCGAAGCACAGGTACGGGTTGGCGATCGGATCCGGGAAGCGGGTTTCGATACGACGTGCCTTGTCGGACGCCACGTGCGGAATGCGGATCGAGGCGGAACGGTTCTTGGCCGAATACGCCAGTTTGACCGGTGCTTCATAGTGCGGAACCAGACGCTTGTACGAGTTGGTACCCGGATTGGTGATGGCGTTCAGTGCCTTGGCGTGCTTGATGATGCCGCCGATGTAGAACAGCGCCATTTCGGACAGACCGGCATAACCATTGCCCGCGAACAGGTTCTTGCCGTCTTTCCAGATCGATTGATGGACGTGCATTCCCGATCCGTTGTCGCCGACGATGGGCTTCGGCATGAAGGTTGCCGTCTTGCCATACTGGTGAGCGACGTTGTGAACAACGTACTTGAGCATCTGCGTCCAGTCGGCGCGCTTGACCAGCGTGCTGAATAGCGTACCAATTTCGCACTGGCCGGCAGTAGCCACTTCATGGTGATGCACTTCAACCGGAACGCCGATCGACTCGAGCGTCAGCACC
>JANNNT010000102.1:0-2531 GCA_031398685.1 Rhodocyclaceae bacterium
CATCTCTGCAAAATAATAATTGTATCGAACACTGAAACAACAAATTCATAGTTAAATCAGACCGACGAATGCCCTGATGATGGTGCTGGATACCGCGCTGGGCTGATCGTCACTTTTTGACGCGCCGCGCCTAACCGAGGATTCTGCGCAGTGCAGCAACCAGGGCCTGGCACTGCACATCGTTACCAATGGTGATGCGCAGATGCTGGTCGATACGCGGCAGTTTGAAGTGGCGAACGATGACCTTGCGCTGGCGTAGATCGGCTGCCAGCTGCGCCGCATCGTGTTGCGGATGGCGGACAAAGATGAAGTTGGCCGCCGACGGTAGAACCTCGAAGCCGAGGTTTTCAAGGTTGTGGACCAGTATGGCGCGGCTTTTTATTACCGCCTGCCGGGTTTTCTCGAGGTATTCCTTGTCGTCCATCGCCGCCGCGGCACCAACAATGGCCAGGCGGTCAAGCGGATAGGAGTTGAAGCTGTTCTTGACCCGTTCCAGCGCCTCGATCAGGGCGGCATGGCCGACGGCATAACCGACGCGCAACCCGGCCAGCGAGTGCGACTTGGAAAGGGTGCGCACGACGAGCAGGTTGGGGTAGCGGTTCACCAGAGCGATGGCCGTTTCCCCGCCGAAGTTGACATAGGCTTCGTCGATGACAACCACGGATTGCGGATGCGCGCCGACCAGGCGTTCGATTTCAGACAGGGGTAGCAGGTCGCCGGTCGGTGCGTTGGGGTTGGCGATGATGATGCCGCCGTTTTCCCGAGCGTAGTCATCGACGCGGATTTCGAAGTTCTCGCCAAGCGGAATGGTGACGTTTCCCACACCGTACAGTTCGCAGTACACCGGGTAAAAACTGTAGGTGATGTCCGGCAGCAGGATCGGCGCTTCGTGCTTGAGTAGCGCCATGAAGGTATGCGCCAGCACTTCATCGGAACCGTTGCCGACAAAGATCTGTGCCGGGCTCAGCGCAAACTCGGCGAAGTGCGCAACGACGGCCTCCTTGAGGCGATCCGAATTGGGATCGGGGTAGAGGCGCAGGTTCGCCCCGTCTGCGCCGAATTCGGCCTGCATCGCGGCGACGGCACGTGGTGACGGCGGGTAGGGGTTTTCGTTGGTGTTCAGCTTGACCAGATTGGACAGTTTGGGCTGTTCGCCCGGAACGTAGGGGGTCAGGCGCTGAACGAGGGAACTCCAGAATTGGCTCATGAACGGCTCGCACGGTCGAATGCAGTAGAAGCCGTAAATGGTATCATGCACTACTGTTGGTTTGATCCGGCCGGAGAAGGCTTTGGAGGTTCGACCCGACGGTTCTCAGAATTTTCAGAACTCGATTTTTGCCACTTCGTAACGGGGCCTCCATGCGGCAAGCCGAAATTAGCAGAAACACCCTCGAAACCCGGATCACGGTGCGTCTGAATCTTGACGGCACCGGTCAGGGTAAATTTGCCACCGGTGTTCCCTTTCTCGATCACATGCTGGATCAGGTGGCGCGCCACGGAATGATCGACCTCGAAGTCGAGGCGCAAGGGGATCTGCATATTGACGCGCACCACACCGTCGAGGATATCGGCATCACGCTCGGGCAGGCGCTCACCAAAGCGCTGGGCGACAAGAAGGGCTTGCGTCGTTATGGGCACGCCTATGTGCCGCTCGACGAAGCGCTGTCGCGCGTGGTGATCGATCTTTCCGGCCGTCCCGGCCTGGTTTTCGGCGTTGAATTTACGCGCGCCATGATCGGTGCGTTTGACGTCGATCTGACCCGCGAGTTTTTCCAGGGCCTGGTCAATCACGCCCTGATGACCGTGCATATCGACAACCTGCGCGGCGAAAATGCGCACCATCAGGCCGAGACCGTGTTCAAGGCCTTCGGTCGTGCCTTGCGCATGGCCGTTGAACCCGATCAGCGTGCGGCGGGAAGCATCCCCTCAACCAAGGGAACGCTCTGATGGCTGTGGCGTCCGGTACGATTGCCGTCATCGACTACGGCATGGGCAATCTGCGTTCGGTCTGGCAGGCGCTGGTGCATGTGGCCGAAGGCTGCGAAGTGGTCGTTACCGCCGATCCGGCGGTCGTAGCGGCGGCTGATCGTGTAGTTTTCCCCGGTCAGGGCGCAATGCCCGACTGCATGCTCGAGCTTGAATCACGCGGCTTGCGTCCGGCGGTGCTTGAGGCGGCGAAGAACAAACCCTTTCTCGGGATCTGCATCGGCCTGCAAATGCTCTTTGAGCACAGCGAAGAAGGTGACGAGCGCGGCCTCGGCGTGTTTGCCGGGCGTGTACGCCGTTTCCCGGCTGAAAAAATGATTTCGCCGCAGGGCGATAAACTCAAAGTGCCGCACATGGGGTGGAACGAAGTGAAGCATGCTCGGTCACACGCCCTCTGGAGTGGTATTGACGACGGCGCCCGGTTATATTTCGTGCACAGTTATTACGTCGATCCGGTCGAACGCGATTGCATCTCGGGAACGACGGATTACGGTATTCCCTTTACCAGCGCAGTTGCGCGGGATAATATCTTCGCTATCCAATGT
>JANNNT010000122.1:0-2537 GCA_031398685.1 Rhodocyclaceae bacterium
ACAATCACGCCGGACTTGGCGATGACACAGCCGACGCGCGGATTCGGCGTCGTCGAATACAGACCAAGTTCGGCGAGACGCATTGCGCGCGCCATGAAATCGTGATCGGCAGCGCTGAACATGTGAAAAGTTAGCGGCTGCGCCGTTGAGCTGGGCGTGACACTTCGCGAACGAGATCGGAAAACTCATCGACGTCCTCGAAGTTCCGATAAACGGAAGCAAAGCGGACATAAGCCACTTTGTCGAGTTTTTTCAACTCGCGCATGACCATCTCGCCAACCTTTTCGGAAGGAATCTCACGCTCGCCGAGGGTCAGCAGCTTTTCTTCAATGCGCGCAATGGCCGCATCAACCGCCTCGACCGTCACCGGCCGTTTGCGCAGCGATAACCACAGGCTGGCGGTGAGTTTCTCACGGTCAAAATCAACCCGCGAACCGTTTTTCTTGACCACCTGCGGCAGGCGGATCTCCGCCCGCTCGTAGGTTGAAAAGCGCTTGTCACAGGTCAGGCAACGACGACGACGACGGACAATATCGCCATCGTCGTTGATGCGCGTATCCGCGACCGTGGTGTCAGCCGCGCCGCAGAACGGACATTTCATTGCCGCCTAGGCGCCGTAAACAGGAAACTTCTTGCACAGCGCGGATACATCTTTGCGCACGCGCGTAAGCACGGCCTCGTCGCTCGGCGCATCGAGCACGTCGGCGATGAGGTGTGCGACCTCCTCGGCCTCGATCTCGGTGAATCCGCGCGTCGTCATGGCGGGCGAGCCGAGGCGAATGCCTGATGTCACGAAAGGCTTTTGCGGATCATTCGGAATACCGTTCTTGTTGACCGTGATGTGCGCCTTGCCGAGCACCGCTTCGGCTTCCTTGCCGGTAATATTCTTGGCGCGCAGGTCAATCAGAAAAACGTGCGATTCGGTACGCCCGGAGACGATGCGCAGGCCGCGCTCTTCGGACAACACGCGCGACAACACGCGGGCGTTGGCCACGACCTGTTCCTGATAGGCAACAAACTCGGGTGAAGCGGCTTCCTTGAACGCCACGGCCTTGGCAGCAATCACATGCATCAGCGGGCCGCCTTGCAAACCGGGGAAGATTGCGGAGTTGATGGCTTTCTCGTGCACGGCCTTCATCAGGATGAAGCCGCCGCGCGGACCACGCATCGTCTTGTGCGTGGTCGAAGTCACCACATCGGCAAAAGGCACCGGAGTCGGATAACAGCCGGCGGCAATCAAGCCGGCATAGTGCGCCATGTCAACCCAGAAAATGGCGCCGATCTCCTTGGCCACTTTGGCAAAACGCTCGAAGTTGATACGCAATGAATAGGCCGAAGCTCCGGCGATGATGATCTTCGGCTTATGTTCGCGCGCCAGGGCTTCCATCTTGGCGTAGTCAATTTCTTCATTGGCATCGAGGCCGTAGGAAACGACGTTGAACCACTTGCCCGACATGTTGAGCGCCATGCCGTGCGTGAGGTGGCCGCCTTCGGCAAGGCTCATGCCCATGATCGTATCGCCCGGCTTGGCAAAGGCCAGCAGCACGGCCTGGTTGGCCTGCGAACCGGAATTCGGTTGCACGTTGGCGCACTCGGCACCAAACAGCTTCTTCAGACGATCAATGGCAATCTGCTCGGCCACATCGACGTATTCGCAGCCACCGTAGTAGCGTTTGCCCGGATAGCCTTCGGCATATTTGTTGGTCAGTTGCGAACCTTGAGCTTCCATGACCGCCTTGCTGACATAGTTCTCAGAGGCAATCAGCTCGATGTGATCTTCCTGACGGCGATTTTCGTTTTCAATCGACTTCCAGAGCTCAGGATCAACTTTTGCCAGTGTGTCTTTCGCAGAAAACATCGTGTGCCTCTCAAGCCATTGAAAAGAGGTCAATTGTAGCACGCAGGCCAAAACCGGGAACCGGCATACGGAAGCGAAAAGCTAGTCAAGTGACGCCGTTTCACCCCAACTCTCGATCAACCACCGCTCGCCCATGATGGCCACCCAGTTGATCCCGGCGTTCGGGATCCGGTAGTCCCGCAGCGCTTCGGGCGGCAAATCGCGCGCACGGCGATTGATGACGTCGAGTACGCCGCCGTGGGTGACAACCACGATGGTCTGCCCGGGGTGTTCGCTCACTAACTCGCCAATGCCGTCCAGAACACGTGTCTGATGCTGACGCCGGCTCTCGCCGCCGCCCGGCGCGGCGTAATCCGGATCTCGGCTCGCAATCGCGCGCGCATCGTCTGGATACTTTTCGACAATTTCCTTGAAGGTCAGCCCCTCGCAACGACCGAAGTGCCGCTCGCGCAGCGCCGGCAGAAGAAGCATCGGCAGATTTAGCGCCGCCGAGATAGGTTGCGCCGTTTGCCGGGCGCGCAGCAGGTCGCTGCTGTAGAGCGCGGCCGCCGGCATATCGGAGAAATGACGCCCGACGGCGACCGCCTGCGCTTCAGAAAGATATTCTTTCTTTTGACCAAGTTATCAGGATGGATAAAGTTCAGAGCGTTATCAGTAAAAAAAGTGTGTAATCTTTTGG
>JANNNT010000134.1:0-1569 GCA_031398685.1 Rhodocyclaceae bacterium
AACGAAATGCGCGAGTCGATCAGGGGAGAAGAAACCGCAGGCCGCCAACATTGAATACAAAGCGGCGGCACAGTGGCCCTTGCTGAGGATGAAACGATCACGCTCCGGCCATTGAGGTTGGGCCGGGTTGATACGCAATACAGCTTCGAACAAGGTTACCAAGATATCAGTAACCGAGAAGTCACCACCGATATGGCCTAGCCCTGCGCCTTTGATCGTGCGCAGTATCTGGCGCCTTATGTCGCGACTGGCTTGGGCCAGCAGAGCTAGCTGCGTCGATGGATCGGCATCAGCAAAGCGAGCACGCCTAAGTTGCCAACTTTCAACACCCCTGAGGTCAACGCACAAAGCTGCCGCGGGGTCAGAATCAGGTTGTAGTTGCATATTTATTCCTATATGAATTTATAGTCCAATATAGAACTTGAATTGTTGCTTGTCAATAATTTTTGTTAGGAAATTATTGGGCCGATTCGTGTCTAGCGGGGTCGACTAATGTGATTTCGAAGGAATTGACGTCATGGATTCACGGATGAAATCCATCGAGGCATTTCATGACCGGAGATGATTTCTGCAGCTGTGCAATGTGTGTGTTTTTGCCGGGAACCTGCAGCGTGGTGCTGTTCTCCGGGGCAGGCCGATGGTTTGAGGCTGCGTGCTCTTGAAGACGATCAACGGGGACGTGGCGCTTCCTATGGAGGACGGCGTCCTATGGCATCACCAGATGCCTTGTTCAAAACTCGGTGTGAGCTGACGCAAACCGATGCCCGCATCGTTGTGGCATTGCAACGATTCAGTTGGATCGATCACTGCCGATGGCGGGCACAATATGGTGGGGATTGCGGCGGCTCCAGCCTATGATGAAATCATTTAATTCGTCCGTGCCACGGCGCCCACCCTCTCCGAGTGGACAACCTGGCAGATCATGGCAGACGTAGCCAATAGCGGTGGAGCCAGTTTTTGCGGTTTGAAGCCCCAACTCGAGCCGCATGAACACTTGCGTTCAAGGCACGCTATCGTAAGGATCTGTTGGGCACGGGTGCCCAACCTACCCGATTTTCAGCGCTCTCGCGGCTTGCGCAAGGGGCGACCTGGCGCCGGGTCGTCCATGCCGAAATCGGCCAGCAGCTTCTGCACGTCGGCATCGCCAATTTCCAGCACCTTGCCACGCTTGATGCTGGGTGGTAATACGAAGGGGCCGTAACGAACACGCATCAAACGGCTGACGACGACGCCGACCGCTTCGAACATGCGCCTGACTTCACGGTTCCGTCCTTCAAAAAGCGAAACGCGGTACCAGTGGTTGGCACCCTCGCCGCCCACGTCCTGAAAGGTGGCAAACTGCGCCGTACCATCGTCAAGCTCGACGCCCGCAAGCAGGCGCTGGCGCGCCTCCATGGAGATTTCTCCGAGCACGCGCACGGCGTACTCGCGAACGAGGTTGTAGCGCGGGTGCATCAGCCGGTTGGCCAGATCGCCGGAGGTGGTAAACAGCAACAAACCGCTGGTATTGAAATCAAGACGTCCGACCGCGACCCAACGCCCGCCCGACATCTTGGGCAGCGAGGTAAA
>JANNNT010000160.1:0-16637 GCA_031398685.1 Rhodocyclaceae bacterium
CAAGACCGTTGAAGCAGCGGTCAAGGCGCTCAAGGGCGAGAAGCTGCCGAAGATCATCGATACCGGCTTCTACTGGTGGGACAAGAGCAACATGAAAGAACCGAAAATCGCCGCCGTGCTTTACGATTGAGCGGTGAGCTAATGGGTTGACGGCCCCGCCTGTTTGGGGGGGCCGTTTGTCATTCACCCGGGGCCCTTGATGTTGCGGGTTTCCGTGTGCATGACAGCCAAGGCGCGGCAAGGTGGCGCTCTGTGGTGAAAGATGTAGTCGGCATTGTTGATGCCGGTAGAAGTAGGTTCAGACCAACCCCTTACGCAGTTTAGCCAACACACGTGTCACGCAGGGTGTGCCTGATCGGTGCGCGACGCCTTCTGGCGACGTCTTGTTCAATCTTCTGTAAAGACTACTGCAATGCTCAAAGGAATATCTCCTGCCGTTTCTCCCGAACTTCTCAAAGTGCTTTCCGAAATGGGGCACGGCGATGAAATCATTCTTGCCGATGCACATTTCCCAGGCCATAGCTTCAATGAGCGCGTGTTGCGTGCCGATGGTGTAGGCGTCGACACCTTGCTCAGAGGCATCATCCCGTTATTTGAACTTGATAGTTACGCACCACCGTTGATCATGATGGCAGCGGTGGATGGCGACGAACTCGATCCACGGGTCGAGCAGCGCTATCGCGACGCGCTATTCCGTGGGGCGCCGGGTCCGGCCATTTTGCGCATTGACCGATTCGCTTTTTATGATCGCACCAGAACGGCCTTCGCCGTGGTAATGACGGGCGAAGTGGCAAAATACGGAAACATCATTCTCAAGAAGGGTGTAACGCCGCCGTTTGTGGAGTGAGAGCCTGCTGACCGGGTATCCCGCGAGATGCGCATGAATACTGGCTCACCGGGCATTGAGGTGGCGATCAGGGCGCAGCACAACCAACATTGCAACCAACGCGGAAGTGCTCTTATGATCTGTAAAATACTGATAGTTGGCTATGCCTGTGTGGCGGCGATTTCTTATGCGGCCCCGCCAAGCCAGGCGGAGCTGCCGGTTAAAGTTGTCAGTGCGGAGTTCGGGATTTTCGACGCCAGTAACCCGCGCGAACTGGTCTTCGAGCCTACGGTTGTTGTTCCACACCGGCAGGGGGCAACGCTATGGCTGGATCATTGAAGTCCACACCAGCAAAAGCAGTTTGAGTGTTCGCGAAGAATATCTATTGCCCAATGCTCAAAATCCGTCCAAGGCCGAGCAAGTTACGGATTCATTAAGTGAAAGCCTGAGCATTCCCGCCCAGCGACGCAATCAGGTCAGCCAGCGACAACTGGTGCCTGTGGACAGCAAGATCTACGGGGAATGGGCTGTTGGCCCAAACGAGCCCGCTGGCCACCGGCATCTCCAGGTGATTATTGAAGGTCAAGTTGCGGCAAGTTTCGAGTACGACGTGAAATAAAGACGCCGCAGTGGTTTGACTGCCCGCGTGACTATGCCTTGGTCGGGATCAGCGCGTAGTGACTATTGGAGTCGTATCCGAGGCGTGTTTTTTGGCCTGTTTGGCAGCCTTTTTTTCCTTGGGTGTCTTGGCCGCTTGCTTCTTGGTTTCCTTGCCGGTTTCTTTTGCCTTGCCCATGATATTGCTCCTCGTGAGTGCCTGCGTATGCAGACGAAGTCTCAGTTTAGCCCGATATGTGGCGAGAAACCAGTCGCAAAAGAATAATAAGCAAGCAAAAACCCGTTAGCTTTTGAATCGACCAACAGATGCTGGCAATGTCACCGGCTAGTTCTTTGAGCGCGTCTGCTTCAGCGGTGGCTTGACTGTTTTCATCCGTGATCTGCGCTGCTTTCTCCGCCTGAATGAAAAGACTGTTGTTGGCGCTGAATTGTTCTGCGAGCGATGATGAAATGTCATTGACCCGATTAACCACGCGTCCGGCGCCATCCTTGATTTGAATGAACTATGGCCGGCTGATGCGACTGTGCTCATAAACAGACCGTTCAGCCGCAGACGGAAGCGATACCACGTTTTCTTTACGGAGACGCATAAGGTGATTTCTCTTTAGGTTGATCAAAATACAGCCACGCATATGACGCGTCTAGTTTGCCATACATGTATGGTAGACTATCAAAATCAAGAAATATGCTTGCAACTTACGAAGGTATTCCGACATGCAAGTAACTGCCAAGATACAACAACCATCGCCCAGAGCTTTTCAGCACATCGAGCCCGTTTCCATCAGCACGCAGCTTTATCGCCACTTGCGTGGTGCCGTTATTCGTGGCGAACTGCATCCGGGCCAGGCACTGTCCGAATCCGAAATTGCGCGCCAATATTCAACCAGCCGCCAGCCCGTGCGCGAGGCTTTCATCAAATTGGCGGAAGAGCGTCTGGTCATCATCCTGCCTCAACGCGGTACCTTCGTCGTCAAGATATCGGTTGCCGATGTGCTGGATGCACGCTTTGTCCGCGAAGCCATCGAAGTGGCTGTGGCGCAGGAAGCCGCTACCTCCGCACAGCCGACCGCAATCAAGGAGTTGCGCAATCTCATCGAACAGCAAAAGGCTGTGGAGCATGGGCATAACGAAGAATTTCTGGCACTGGACGAAGAATTTCATCGCACCATCGCTCTGTCAGTCGGCCGCGCCCACGCCTGGCGAGTCATCGAAAACATCAAGGCTCAGATGGACCGCATCCGTTACCTCAGCCTGGATGACGCCACGCCGCTTCCCTTGATCATCGAGCAACACACACGCATCGTAGACGGCATTGAAGCCGGCGACCCAACCACGGCCGCAGCGGCGACGCGCAGCCACCTGCGGGAAATCACCGTTTCGCTACCCAATATCGCGGCCCGTTTTCCGGATCTCTTCGAATCGGACTGACAGGTCTGCTTCAGCCACTTGCGCACGCTCTTTGTCCGAATCAGAAGGTTACCTGCGCCTTCATCGGCGAACGGTATTGGTGGTCGGCTAAACGCTTCCATGGCACGCACGATCGGTAGCGTAGCCGTAATGATCGGTTTCACATTAATGCGTCCGTTCTTGGTTAGACGGGTAGCCGAGCCATATTCGCATGGAAGCGTGCGCGCCGATCAAGGCGGTGAGAAAATGGAACGGGACGCTATCGCCGCATTGGGATATCTGAATGCAAGAAATCGCGATTTTTCACGAAAGTGTTTTTTGCCGAGGCCAATCGGGCTGCATCAGTTAGTCCCCTATCGTTTTAGTGCCACAAAGGAGATTCCTGCCATGCCGACTGAAAAACAGATCATCGCCGCAGAACGTCGGGCCTTGATGGGCTTGCTCTCCAGCGTACCACTGCGTTCGGTAGATGAGAACGTGGTCATCGCATCGTGGAATATCGCGCAGTTCTCGGACAAGAAGAAGGCCAGGGCGCTGCAATACATTGCCGATATCTGTGAGCGATTCGACATCGTGGCCATTCAAGAGGTCAAGTCCAATCTGCAAGGTCTGGCCAAGCTACAGAAGTTGCTTCCCGGCAATTACCAGATCCTGGTGTCCGACCCGACGGGTAATAACGAGCGCATGGCGTTTCTTTACGACAAGCGGACGGTGATCAGCACCGGTCTGGTTTGTGAGATTGCCTTCAATGGAACGATTGCCAGCCCGAACGTGTTTCAGTTCCAGCGTTCCCCGTATTGCGCGTCATTTCGTGCCGGGCGTTTCGATTTCACACTCGTTTCGGTGCACATCGCGGAAGGTTCCAGCCAGGGCAGTGTGGGAACCAATCTTCGCGAGCAGGAGATTCAGGAACTGGTGCGATTCATCAAGCGCGAGGCCAGGCGGGCGCAGGGTTCGGTGTTTGATCCCGACTTCTTTCTGGTGGGCGATTTCAACATTCAGGCCGATGGCGACCGTTTCTTCCAGGCTCTCACGGGCGGTGACGAGCCGCGTCTGAAAATGCCAGTCGGCATGAACCGTCTCGGAACTAATTTCGACCAGACGAAGACTTTCGACAAGATCGCCTGGGTGCCGAGCGATGAATTCAGGTTCTCCGAGAAGTTTGGCGTCATTCCGTTTGGCGATGTTCTGTATCAGGAAGCTGGCCAGCCGGCCGATGCCGCCCGAAAAGAGGTGAGCGATCACCTGCCGCTCTGGGCCGAGTTTCGCGTCACGGAACTGGAACACGAACTGGATCAGATCATCAATTTTAGGGGCTAGCGCTATAACTCTTCGTCAGAGAAAAGCGTACGACAACGTCGGACCGACGAGCAATCAACACGGCCATTTTTGCTCTTGATGTCGTGAGATCCGCATAAGCACTGGCTTGTCTGGCGTCAAGTTTGAAGAAGCCCGTATTTGTTGCCTCTCAAGCCGGTCGGTTGTGGGAGTGCCAATCCTTTCAATTGCTCCCGCCGACCACGCGCATGCTGCATGACTTCCCCTCCACAGCTATACTTGCATTTTCAGACCAATCGTTCGTCTCAGGGAGTTCAAATGGAATCGCTTCGCTTCGTTCTGCCCCAATCCGAAATTCCAACGCACTGGTACAACGTCGCTGCCGATATGCCCAACGCGCCGCTGCCGCCGCTTGGGGCGGATGGCAACCCGGTGACGCCGGAGCAGATGGGCGCGATCTTCCCGATGGCCATTCTCGAACAGGAAATGTCGAGCGAGCGCTGGATTCCGATTCCCCAGCCGGTGCGTGAAATCTATCGCTTGTGGCGTCCGTCGCCACTGGTGCGCGCGGTGCGGCTGGAAGAAATGCTCGGCACCCCGGCCCGAATTTACTACAAGAATGAAAGCGTTTCGCCGGCCGGTTCGCATAAGCCCAATACCGCCGTGGCGCAGGCCTATTACAACAAGCAGGCTGGAATCAAGCGCATCACCACCGAAACCGGTGCCGGGCAGTGGGGCTGTTCAATGGCGCTGGCCGGGCAGATGTTCGGGATTGAAGTTCGTGTTTACATGGTCAAGGTCAGCTACAACCAGAAACCTTATCGCCGTTCGATGATGCAGACCTGGGGAGCGGAAGTGTTTGCCAGTCCGTCGGCCATGACGCAGACCGGTCGCGATGCGCTGGCCAAGGATTCGGAGAATATGGGCTCGCTTGGCTTGGCGATTTCCGAAGCAGTCGAAGAGGCCGCGTCGCGCGCGGATACGAACTATGCGCTCGGTTCGGTACTCAATCACGTCGCCCTGCATCAAACCATTATCGGTCTGGAAGCCAAGAAACAGTTCGAAATGGCCGGGGACTGGCCGGACGTCATCTTCGCGCCGTGCGGCGGCGGTTCGTCGTTTGCCGGTATTGCCTTCCCGTTTGTGGCCGATAACGCAGCCGGTGGGCACAAGGGCAAACCGGTGCGGCTGGTTGCCGTTGAACCGTCGTCGTGCCCGTCGCTGACCAAGGGTCAGTATGCCTATGACTATGGCGATTCCTCCGGTTTTACGCCGATCATGAAAATGCACACGCTCGGTCACAATTTCATGCCGCCGGGCATCCACGCCGGAGGCCTGCGTTATCACGGCGCGTCGCCGCTCGTCTCGCAGCTGTACCATGAAGGCCTGATCGAAGCCCTGGCTGTACCGCAACTGGCGACCTTTGACGCCGGCGTGATGTTTGCCCACGCCGAAGGCATCATCCCGGCGCCGGAATCGAACCACGCCATCCGTGCCGCCATCGACGAGGCGCTGCGCTGCAAGGCAACCGGCGAAACCAAAACCATCCTTTTCAACCTGACCGGTCACGGGCACTTCGACATGAGCTCGTATGACCGTTATTTTGCTGGTGAGTTGGAAGACTTCGATTATCCTGAAGAGGCGATCAGGGAATCTCTGCAGCATCTGCCGAAAGTCGGCTGAGAAAAGCGAAAAATCGGAATCACCACCACATGCGCGTTTTTGTTTTCCTGCTGATTCTGGCCAACCTGTTGTTTCTGGCGTGGACGCAAGGCTATTTCGGGGCGTCGTCCGACCCCGATGCGCTTCGCGTGCAACAGCAACTGTTGGCCGATCAGGTGCAGGTCGTGGCGCGCGATGAGCCGCCGGCGGCAGAAGCGGAAAAAACCGAGGTCGTCGTCAAGCTGGACGAGAAGAAGCCGCTGGATGTCTGTCTTCTGATGAGCGAATTGCCAATCACTGAAGTGGTCCGTGTCGAAGGCCTGCTGGCCCAGAAATGGCCCGCGTTCAAGGCCACGCGCACTACAATCGAAACCACTGCGAGCTACTGGATCCATATTCCCCCGCTGGACTCCAAGCTGGAGGTCGACAAGAAGACCGCCGAATTGAAAAAGCTCAATGTTCCGGAATTCTTTGTTGTTCAGGAGAATGGTCCCAACAATCGAGCGATTTCGCTGGGCTTGTATTCCCGCAAGGAGGCGGCTACTGCGCGTCTTGAGGTGTTGCGCACCATGGGCGTCAAGACGGCCGTGGTGGCTGAACGCAATGTCAAGCCGACCTCGGTTTCTCTGGATATTCAGGGGCCGGAAGCCCAGATCGATGCGTTGCGGCAAGCACTTGCCGTGTTGCTGCCGGAGAGCAAGCCGGTCGCCTGCAAGACACCGGCGCCGGCGCAATGAGCTTTGTCGTTGGATTGACCGGCGGTATCGGGAGCGGCAAGAGCACTGTAGCGGATCTTTTTGCTGTACTCGGCGTGGCGGTGGTTGATACCGACGCGATCGCGCATGAGATGACTGGGGCGCTGGGTGCCGCCATGCCGGAAATTGGCGCGACGTTTGGCCAAACCGTACTTCTCGCCGACGGTGGGCTGGATCGTACGGCAATGCGTCACCTTGTTTTTTCCGATCCTTCCGCCAAGAGCAGGCTGGAAGCCATTCTTCATCCCATGATCCGTCGTGAGAGCGAGGCACGTTGCCGGTCGGCGACGGGTGCGCCCTATGTGCTTCTGGTGGTGCCGCTGCTCGTCGAGTCTGGCGATTATCGCGACCGTATCGATCGGATTCTGGTGGTTGATTGTGAGGAGGCCGTGCAGATTTCACGCGTCATGGCGCGGAGCAGTCTCTCGGCCGGGGAGGTGTCGGCCATCATGGTCACGCAGGCGTCGCGTGCCGAACGTCTGGCGATGGCCGATGACGTGGTTTTGAACAGTGGTAACCGGGAAACCCTAAGCCTGCAGATTGCTGCCTTGCATCAGCGTTATCTTGAATTGAGCGCGCCAGGACTTAACGTGGGTAAACTTAATGCGAACTGTTGAGATTTTGTTGCAAATGCCTCAGAATAATGCGAATTTCCCGTTTTATTTCTTGGCGGCGACAGTGTGATCACATACGAATATCCTTTTAATGAGCGCATACGCACTTTGTTGCGCCTGGAGGATTTGTTCGACAAAGCCACCTACTTTGTTCAACTCGATGGGTCGCGCGAACATCATGTTGTCCTGTTGACCCTGTTTGAAATTCTCGAAGTCGCCGGTCGCGCCGATCTCAAGATGGATTTGATTCAGGAACTCGAACGTCAGCGTCAGTCTTTGCTCGTCTTCCGCAACAATCCGGATATTTCCGAAGAAGCGCTGTCCGGCGCGCTCTACGAAATTGAACAGGCTTCCGCCGCACTGCTCGGCATGACCGGAAAGATCGGCCAGTACCTGCGCGAGAACGACTGGCTGATGGGCATCAAGAGTCGTGCGGTTATTCCGGGTGGCGTTTGCGAATTCGATTTGCCCTCTTACCATTACTGGCAGCACCAGACATCGACGGCCCGCCGCGAGGCGTTGCACGCCTGGCTCAAACCCCTGATGCCCTTGCGTGGTGGTCTGGATATCGTGCTCAGGCTGTTGCGTGCCAGTGGGCGCTCAGAGCATCAGGTGGCCGAAGGCGGTGCTTTTCAGATGATGCTGGGGGGCAGCAGTGCCCAGATGGTGCGGGTCTTGCTCAAGCCGCAAGTGGCGTATGTTCCGGAAATCAGTGCCAACAAGTACGCGCTACACGTCCGTTTTACCTGCCCCGACTACGATCATCGACCACGTCATGCCGACAGCAATGTCGAGTTCGACATGGTGTTCTGCAACCTCTGATGTCCAAGAAGGTGACCATAGTGCGTTGCCCGCAATGTGGCGGCGAGTCGGTGTGGAGTGCCGATAACACGTATCGTCCGTTTTGCTCCGAGCGCTGCAAGCTGATCGACCTCGGCGCCTGGGCGTCCGAGTCGTATCGGGTGCCGGTGCAGGAAACGGCCGATCCGCTGTCTGAACCGCCGGCCACCGAATAAACAGGCTGTGAGTTTCTAGCCCCAGCCGCGCATCAGCGCCATTCCGTGCGCACCTTTTTCCCACGCGGATTCGAGCATTTCCGGTTTCATTCCGCCGAGGGCGAATACCGGTACGGGCGATTGTTCAACCAGGCGCCCAAATTCATCCCAGCCCATGCCTTCGGCTTCAGGATGGGAGCGGGTCGGCAAGACCGGGCTGAACAAAGCGAAGTCAAGGCCAAGCGACGCGACGCGCGCGAGGTCTTCCGCCGAATGGCAGGAGGCGGCCACCCAGTCGAATGGCGGGCGTTGAGCGATCTGTTTGAGCCGGCCGGACGAGAGGTGAACGCCGTGCGCGCCCACTTCGTGTGCCAGTTCTTCGTCATCGTTGATCAACACACGAGCGTCGGAAAAGTCATGGGCCCGTGTCATTACTCCTCGGGCAAAGCGCAGGCGTTCCGCAGACGGCAGCGTCTTGTCGCGAATCTGGATCAGGCGTAGCCCGTCCGCCAGCGCTTTTTCCAGTTTCGCCCATTCGGTATCGATGCCGTTTTCGGCGGCGTTGGTCAGTGCATAGATTGAAGGCAGCCCAAGTGCGCGCAGGATCGGGCCGTTGGCCGGCAGGACGGGGGTTACGGGGGCGGCGTCGCCGATCTTCACCCAGACAAAGCCGCTGTGCTCGATCGGTGCAATTTCGCCGTGCCATGAAACCACCCGAAAGAATTTCAGGCGAACCGTGGCGTGCGGATAGGTGAATTGGCAGGATAGCCACGGCCAGGCCCGGTCAATGGTGATGCCCAGTTCTTCCTGAATCTCGCGCACCAGGGCCTGGCGCAGAGTCTCGCCCGGTTCGACCTTGCCGCCGGGAAACTCCCAGTAGCCGGCATAGACTTTGCCCAGCGGGCGTTGGGCGAGCAGGAATTCGGTGTCTCCGGTGCCGCGTTCGCCTTCGCGCAGGAGGATCGCTGCGGCGACCTCGACAATTTTCGTCATCGGCTGCGCGTTGCCCTGGACGGCTTGTGCGTACCCGCCCAATCCTTGGCGAATTGCCAGGCCACGCGTCCACTGCGTGAGCCGCGCATCAGTGCCCAGTTGAGTGCGTCGCGTTCAGCACGCGCAATCTCGGCCTTGCCGCAGCCGAAGGAACTGAGCCAGTGGGCGACGATGTTGAGATAGGCGTCCTGATCAAACGGGTAGAAGGACAGCCAGAGGCCAAAGCGTTCTGAAAGCGAGATTTTTTCCTCGACCGCCTCGCCCGGATGGATTTCCTCGCCGACCCGCTTGCGATCGAGGTTTTCCTCGAAATACTCCGGCATCAGGTGGCGACGGTTCGATGTGGCGTAGATCAGCACATTGTCGGGCGCTGAGGAGATTGAGCCGTCAAGAACGACCTTGAGCGCCTTGAAGGTAGCGTCCCCGGCGTCGAACGAAAGGTCGTCGCAAAAGACGATGAAACGCTCCGGTCGGCCATCGAGAAGGTCGACGATGTCGGGAAGATCGATCAGGTCGCCTTTCTCGACTTCGATGACGCGCAAGCCCTTGGGGGCATATTCGTTGAGCAAGGCCTTGATCAGCGACGATTTGCCTGAGCCGCGCGTACCGGTGAGCAAGACGTTATTGGCCGGCTGAGCAGAGACGAACTGTCGCGTATTGATATCGATACGCGATTTCTGGTCGTCGATGTCGTGCAGATCCTTCAGGCGGATCGTGGCTGGATGGCTGATGCCCTGCAAATACCCCGAGTTGCCACGCTTGCGCCAACGGAAGGCAATCGCGCTGGTCCAGTCCGGCACGGGAGAAGCAGGCGGAAGCAGCGGCTCGACACGTTCGAGCAGTTTTTCAGCACGAGCAAGAAAACTGGCTAGTTGCTGGGTCGGGTCGATCATCGGGGCGGTATACTCGGTCGGGTTGAAAACCCCTGTACTGTAGCCAAACCATGACCAAAAGCCAAACAAGACGACTGCCCCTGCTTGCTGCTTCGCTTTTCGCCGCGCTCGTTGCCGCCTGTGCCTCGGTCAAGGAACCCGCGCCCGTGGTCTGTCCGGCCTGTGCTGTTTGCCAGCAATGTCCTGCACAGCCCGTGCTGCCAGAGGCTCAACCTCCGGCCAAACCGATGCAGGCGGCACGCTGGAGCGATCTGCCAGGCTGGGCGGAGGATGATCTGGTTGCGGCCTGGCCGGCTTTCCTGCAATCCTGTCGCGGTTTGGCGAGCAAGTCGCAATGGTTACTCTGGCGAGCCGCCTGCGAAGAGGCAAAAGGACTGGCAGCCCATGAGAGCGCGGCTTTACGCCGTTTCTTTGAATCCCGTTTTGAGCCTTACCTGCTGACCAACCCGGACGCGACGACAAGCGGGCTGGTGACGGGGTATTACGAGCCTCTCCTGCGGGGTTCGCGTACCCGCAGCGCGACATACTCGCAGCCGGTGCTGGGGGTGCCGCCGGATCTCCTGACCATCGAACTGTCCGACCTGTTGCCTGATCTGAAGAACATGCGTCTGCGCGGCCGTCTGCAAGGCAACAAGGTCATCCCCTATTATTCACGCGCAGACATCGTTGGCCGGGAAAAAGAGTACGCCGAGCGTGTGCTGCTTTGGGTGGATGACGCGGTCGAACTTTTCTTCCTGCAGATTCAGGGCTCTGGGCGCGTCAAACTGCCTGACGGGAATCTGGTTCGCGTCGGATACGCTGACCAGAACGGGCATCCCTACCATTCGGTCGGGCGCGTGTTGATTGATCGCGGCGACCTTAAGGCAGAGCAAGCGTCCATGCAGGGCATCCAGGCTTGGGCGCGCGCCAATCCGGCCAAGCTTGACGAGTTGCTCAACGCCAATCCGAGTTATGTGTTTTTCCGCGAAGTGCCGTCCAAAGGTAACGGAAACGAAGGTCCGCAAGGGGCCATGGGCGTTCCGCTGACCGGCGAACGCAGCATCGCCGTGGTTCCGCGCCATGTGCCGCTCGGCGCGCCGGTTTTCCTGTCGACGACCCAGCCCAATTCGAGTGTGCCGCTGCGTCGCCTGATGTTGGCCCAGGATACCGGTGGCGCGATCCGTGGTGTGGTGCGCGCCGATTTCTTCTGGGGCTTCGGAGCCGAGGCGGGCGCTTTGGCCGGCCGCATGAAACAGCAGGGGCAGATGTGGGTACTCTTGCCCCCGGGGGCCGCACCTAAATAGAGCGGGGGAAAGCGTGACTGGCAGAAACTCCATTATGGTGCCCCGTGATCACCGAATGCACTGTATTGGTTCGGATAGGCCAGCAGCTGTTTTGTAAGTCATTGAATTAAAGAAAAACGTTCTCGTGGAATGGAAATTGCGTTCACGCCCTGATTGATTTTCAGGAGGACACATGGGAACGCTCAATTCAGGTAGTGACGTACTGTTTATTCTGCTCGGCGGCATTATGGTGCTGGCCATGCATTCAGGCTTTGCCTTTCTTGAGCTGGGAACGGTGCGCAAGAAAAATCAGGTCAATGCGCTAGTCAAGATTCTTGTCGACTTCTCGGTATCGACAATCGCCTATTTCTTCGTCGGGTATTCCATCGCCTACGGCGTTAATTTCTTCTCGGGCGCCGAAACCCTGATGCAGAAGAATGGCTTCGAACTGACTCGCTTCTTCTTCCTGCTCACCTTTGCCGCGGCCATACCGGCCATCATTTCAGGTGGCATTGCAGAGCGTGCCAAATTCAATCCCCAATTGGTCGCCACTTTCCTGATCGTTGGTTTTATCTATCCCTTTTTCGAGGGCATCGCGTGGAATCAGGCCTTTGGCATTCAGGCCTGGTTGAAGGCCAGCTTTGGCGAAGAGTTTCACGACTTTGCCGGTTCGGTGGTCGTGCATGCCATGGGCGGCTGGATCGCACTGCCCGCTGTGCTTCTGCTTGGCGCGCGGCACGGGCGCTACACCAAGGAAGGTCGGATCTCCGCGCATCCACCGTCATCCATTCCCTTCCTCGCTTTGGGCGCATGGATTCTAACCGTCGGCTGGTTCGGCTTTAACGTCATGAGTGCACAAACGCTCGACAAGATTTCCGGCTTGGTGGCGATCAATTCGTTAATGGCCATGGTCGGCGGCACCTTGGTGGCGCTATTGCTCGGCAAAAACGACCCGGGTTTTGTGCATAACGGCCCACTTGCCGGCCTGGTAGCGGTCTGTGCCGGTTCCGACATCATGCACCCGATGGGTGCGCTGGTCGTTGGCGGTATCGCCGGCGCTCTGTTTGTCGTGATGTTTACGCTGACCCAGAATCGCTGGAAAATCGACGACGTACTCGGCGTCTGGCCGTTGCACGGCTTGTGCGGTGCCTGGGGGGGTATTGCTGCTGGCATTTTCGGTCAACAGGCACTGGGTGGTGCCGGAGGCATTGCTTTTATGCCACAACTGATCATGACCGGGATGGCGATTGCCGTTGCCTTGACTGGCAGCTTCATCGTCTACAGCCTGCTCAAATCAACGATTGGTTTGAGACTTGATCGCGACGAGGAGTTTGACGGTGCTGACCTCAGTATTCACCGCATTACAGCCACACCTGAGCGGGAGCCGAACTGGTAAACACTGTTGATGATGAGGAATAAAGTCTGTCGGAGAGTAATAAAGTCTGTCGGACTCTTCGAAGGTTGAGAAAGACGCCGGATTTCCTGGAGCCCCTTTCATTGTCAGCGTAGTTGCTGTCGATCCGTATATGTAGTTGCGAGCGGACCGTGTACGGCAGTAGTCCCTTCTTACGTGAGCTTCGCATAAGGCCGATCCGCCGCTGGCCAGGCTTGGAATGCCAACGACAGGTAGCTACGTCTTCACTTGGCCGGTTGTACGTATCCGGCCCGGCGGCGCAAAGCGGGGTTTGTCTGCTCTTGGGAAGATGGCAGGGAGTCAGCGAACGTTGGGGGTTACTTCGCAGCCTCACAGAGCCTCTAATCCTGATCCTCAAGCAACACGAGGCCAGTCGGATGGAACGCAGTCTTCAATTACCGCCTTTTATATGAAATTATTGGGAGCAGATAATTATTGGCCACCAATAATTTCATATAAAACACCAGCGGTGTTCTTCAAACAAGGAAGCGCTTGCTGCGCTAGTGGTCTTGAGTTGGTCTTGAGAAATGGTGGCACAGGGTCGACCGTTCGGCGGGAGTCCGGCCTGCACCGACCATCCACGGCCTGCGATTTGGACGTCTGCGCCTTGTCGCTTTGTAGCCGGCCGTAGATTTTCAACGAAAATCAATGGCCGTGAACTGGAGCGGCTGCTTGTCGAGAATGGCTACTCACCCTTGCACCACTCAACGGCTTGATGGCATTTTCACGGGCAACGGCGGGTTACTAATCCTAAACCTGCCGGTCACCCGAACTAGCCATCCGACGGCAGATCGGCCAAAGCGGGCGTTCGAATCTCATGGCGTCAACGGCGCCTCTGGGCAGCCATGCAGACGTACGAAGCGTCGGAATCGACCGCGCAGCGATAACTGGATGCCGCAGCGCAAACCAAATTGTAACTATACGGAGTCTATACGCGCATCGGCTGGTGTGCGTTAAGGCGCAACCAACCGCGCGCGATGCGGTAGATGGCCCACAGGCCGAGCATGAACATGCCGACCGCCCAGGTCCCGAAGCCGATGATTACCAGCGTCAGCGGCAGAGAGACCAAGCCTACCAACAGCGCCCAAGCGAGCGCATACCAGAAGGTGCGGATCTGCCAGTCGAAATGCAACTCGAGCCAGGTGCCGCGCGCATCGCTGCGGTAGATGTAGTTGATGATCACCGCGATTATCGATGGCCAGCCGAACAGGAAAGAGCCGATCACGGTAGCTGCCCCGAACGCGCCGAGCCCCAGGCCTAGTGCGTGCAGCGCGTAAACGATATGCGACGTACGCACCAGCGCAGACGAGGCTTCGATGGTCGTCACTTGGTTGTTCATGCGGCTCGCTCCTCGAGAGTCGGTAAAAGCATCAATGTTGGGATCAGCGCCAGGACCACAAGGGCCATTGCGAAACCATAGGAAATTCAATGCCACTTTTACCGGAGTATCCGGGAGTGGTTAGTCGCGGTTAGTCGCGGTCGATATCGTTGCCGCTTGGGGAGGCGCGCTGATCTTCGCCTGATCGTCGCTCAACATCGACCCACAATGCGATCAATGCGCTCGACTGCCGGCGTTCCGCCCTTCGCCTCATTGCGCTGAAGGGCTTTTCACGCAACGTCGCTCTGGATAGATCCATATCATCGGAATGTAGCGAGGCGCGTTGATCTTCGCCTGCTCTTCGCTCAGCGCCAGACGACGCGGCCACGTCCACGTGCCGACGTTCCTCGCCATTCCTGTTCTCTTGTTCGAAACCCATGATTTCTCTCCTGTCGCGTGCGAGAGTTGGACAGGGCGAAAAATCTTTCCGTTCATTTTCGGACCACGCCTGTGCGCCGCTTGGTCGACGAGCTGCAGTGGCTGGCTTTCTCGAAGTGTGACAAAGGGGCCGACAAAATGCATATCAATCCCGAAGGGTAGTCGAGCGGACCGAAGCGCGATTCAAGCCGTTTTCCGGCCAGGGCGCACAGCAAAATGTCAGGCGCGAGAACTGAGCGCAGCGACGGTGTCGGGTTGTGAGAGTAGCTTCCAAGAGCTTATTGTTCCAAGGGGCATCCGGATTAAACGGTGGACGGAGTGAAATTGATCTGACAGGTTTGCGCTTGTAGACTCCGGTTTATTGGGTGGACGCTGTACCTATCGGAACTATTCGAGATCCAAGATTGAACTGATGTTGTGCGTTGCGGTAGCATAATTGCATGGCCACGGAACGGCTGCGCCGGCCAACTGCTGCCGGTCGCGGTTTCCACGAACCTGCCGTTCAGAGGGCTGCTCCACTCAGATAGCTTTCGCTCGCAGACTCACAGCCTCGGGCGCGTCATCGGCCAATGCCGACGTTGGCAAGCTTTCCCAATCAGGTCTGCAATGCGCTGGTCAGCGGTAGTTGGCCGGCAAATCGTCACGAATAACCGCTTGGCACATCAGGCCACAGCCGGACGCGCCCCCGACGCCGCCTGCAGGTCTTCGAGAAGCGGGTTTTCAACGCGCAAACTCAGGCGACGCGAAACCGGGCAATTGCTGAGTGGTCGGCTGGGGCGACTGGTGGGCGGCGAGGTTCTGACCGAACGTCCCGGTCGAAACGCAAGTCAGTCATGGGTTACAGAGACAGCGCATCAGCGAGACCGCGTAGTAGTTTTGCGCCGTCCCCACGCCATGCGCTGCCGTGCATACACGCGAGTGTTGTTGGATTCGTCGCGGCTAGCCTTTCAACCATCACACGTGCGTTCTTTGTGTGCGAGAAGTAATCCATAGCGTGGCGAAAAGCCTCGCTCGGCCCAAGAATGTCCGACTCCGTGACGGGCGGAAGATCAGCGCCTCCCTGGGTGAACAGGTCGCCGCACAGTAAAGTGGAGGTTCGTTCCTCCATCAAGAAACCGCATTCCCAGGCGTGAGGCAGGTGCGGAGTATCGAACCATCGGACAGCATGCTTCTCGCCAAGAGAAAGGCTCTCTCCATCAGCGAGCGCACGAGGTGGCCGGTCAGCGAGATCGCTTATGGAAACCATGGCAGCAACCGTGCCGCACAGAGCGGAGGACTGCGGCGCTGCGAGCAGCCATTCGTTAAGCGACCCACACTCGTCCGCTTCAACGTGCGAAAAGGCGATGTAACGAAGTCGTTCCACCGGCAACACGCTCTTTACCGCCTCACGTACCAGCGGAAACATTTTTCGCGGTCCGGTGTGGAAAAGCAATGATTCATCATCCGCGATGAGGTATTGGTTGAACGAAAACCCGCCTGCACCTTCGATTACAACCGGCGTGTTAATGCGGTAGATCCCTTCAGAAACCTCATGCACATTCGTTCCGGACTGGATGTTCGTGATGGTCATCAGACTCTCCTTCCCGTGGATTGAATGATAGTGACATTCAGGTGCACCTCGCCCGCCGACGATGTTGAAACAGACGATTCATTCAATCGTGACGAGAACTGACCATTGCTACAACCGACACTGCCTAAAAAAACACCTCCGTTGATTGGCGAAGCTGCCTTCGACGAGTAGTGGTGCAAAAGCCGGGGCGCTGAAATATCGAAGGCTAACAGGGCACACAGACCTGAAAATCCGCAGATCGATCGATGGACGTTAGACGGTTCTAGTACTATGCAGGCGCGAAATTCGACTCGTTGCTCTCGGCCATAGTTCCTTATGACAAGCTCCAAGATTGACGGCGCGGTGCCAAGAGCTAAGGAAACACCGATTAAGTATCCGAAAGCGTGAACGATTCCTTTGTCATGTAGTCTGACAAGGAGTTCTGATCACAAGGGTGACGACGATGAAGCAGATGACGCTGGCGGCGACGAAGGGGTTTGAGAAACACCACCGAGCAACGCGCAAGGCAGAGTTTCTGGAACGCATGGAATGCCTGATGCCGTGGGCCGAGTTCTGCGCGTTGATTGAACCGCACTATCCGAAGGTGGGTAATCC